>NZ_KV800979.1:0-341 GCF_001810355.1 Neisseria sp. HMSC074B07
CTCTCCCGTGGGAGAGGGCTGGGGAGAGGGCAAAACGACCGCCCCGATTTCAGACGACCCCCAAACTCAAGGTCGTCTGAAATCACCTGCCCACCCTAACCCTGTCAGCGGCAACCGCCTCAAAGAATACAACGGCATCGAATACACCTACGACGCATTGGGCAACCTGATCTACCGCCAGCTGCCCAATGGCGAAAACCAATATTACCAATACGATCTCGAAAACCAGCTCGTCCGCGCCGAAATCAAAAAGCCCGCCGGCAACACCGAGATTTGGGAATATGCCTACGACCCGTTCGGACGCCGCCTTTCCAAAGAACGCCAAGACAAACTCGCCTGGA
>NZ_KV800979.1:441-1902 GCF_001810355.1 Neisseria sp. HMSC074B07
CCTATATCTACACCGACCAAGACAGCTACGAACCCTTAGCCCAAGTCTTTGACAACGCCAAAGACGGCAAGCAATACCTCGCCTATTTCCACACCGACCAAGTCGGCATCCCGCGCGAGATGACCGACGTCCACGGCAATCTCTTATGGTACGGCGAATACACCGCCTGGGGTCGTCTGAAAAAGGACGAGAGGGTTTACAAGAACGCGCATCAGCCGTTCAGATTGCAAAACCAGTATTATGATGAAGAGACCGGGCTGCATTACAACCTGATGCGGTATTACGAGCCTGAGGCCGGGCGGTTTGTAAATCAGGACCCGATTAAATTAATTGGTGGAGATAATCTATATCAGTTTGCGCTGAATGCACAGGAATGGTATGACCCATTAGGTTTATGGAGAAGGAATGCCTATGTTGGTAGAACGCCATCTAAGGTATCTAAGACAGGACGGGCAGTAATGCAACGTATGTTAGCTAATGGAGAAATTGAAGGTATTACATCCGAGGAAATCAGTAAACTTAGACGTACCTCACAGATTCCTGAGGGTGCAGTTTTCAAAGATGTAGATGGTAAAAAATACTCTTTAAGAAATGCACATATGGGACATAATCCTGAAGATGCTGTTTCCTATTGGAATCGTTGTGGTCGTTATCATGGAGCCAAGTCTCAGGCAGTACGGAAATGGATGCTTGATCCCAATAATTATCGATTGGAATATGGGCCAGGCAACTGTTCCCGTGGAGCAAAGAGCAAAGAACGTTATAAGAAACCTCGCAAGCCTAAAAATGGAAAGTTACCCAAAGGTTGTTAATGAAGAGTTATGAATGAAAGGAAAACTATGTATTTATCTGATATTAATCCTGAGTTAAATAGTAAAATTAATAATATTATATGTGAGTCGAGACAGGCTAAAACTCTTCAGGAAAGGATTGATGAGTTAATGAAGGCTTGGGATTTAATTCCAAAACCTGCTACTCAATTCGTAACCCCAACTAGTGGGCTATGTTCTGAAATTTCTGGCAGATTTAAAGAGTTAAAGGATTATTCTAAGGCACTTGAATGGATAAATATTGCATTAGAGGCGCGAAAAACAGTTCCTGATGGCAGCACATTTCTATGGGCAGGTATTATCTATTACGAACTAGGTGATATGGAAAATGCTTATAAATATTTCGATTTGGCGTACAAAGAGTTACGTTACACACCTTTCTCTATGGAGGATAAAAAATATTGGCAATTTTATAAACAACGTAAAGAAGAATTAAATTCTAAGAAAAAAACCAAAAAGTAAGATTCGATATTTTCAGACGACCTCAAAACCTTCTTTGAGGTCGTCTGAAATGTTTGCTCTTTAACAACCTCATTACTAGTCAGCATGAAGGTCGTCTGAAACCAACTTTCAGACGACCTTTGTTGCACCGTACTTAACCGCCGCTACGCCTACGACAAAGCCGGCAACC
>NZ_KV800980.1:0-11464 GCF_001810355.1 Neisseria sp. HMSC074B07
AGGGGATGTCCAACTTTTGGGGTGCAGTTCAAGCTGATATCGTCGGCTTTCAGACGACCTTTTCATCTGTCTGCAAGCCTTTCCCGCTATAATTCCCGCTTTCGCTATTTTCAGACGGCCTCTCTTCTATGAAATCCTACCCCGATTCCTATCTCCATTTCGAAAACCTCGACGCCCCCGAAACGCAAAACTTTGCCGCTGAAGCGCATGCCGAAACGCGTGCGCGTTTTTTGGAAAGCGATAAGGCGCGCGCGCTGTCGGACGGGATTTTGGCGCAGATGCAGGACACGCGGCAGATTCCGTTTTGTCAGGAACACCGCGCGCGGATGTACCATTTCCATCAGGACGCGGAGTATCCGAAGGGCGTGTACCGCGTGTGTACGGCGGCGACCTACCGTTCAGGCTATCCCGAGTGGAAAATCCTGTTTTCGGTGGCGGATTTCGACGAACTGCTCGGCGACGATGTGTATCTGGGCGGGGTGTCGCACTTGGTGGAGCAGCCCAACCGCGCGCTGTTGACTTTGAGCAAATCGGGCGGCGATACGGCTTATACGTTGGAAGTGGATTTGGAGGCGGGCGAGTTGGTCGAGGGCGGCTTTCATTTTCCGGCGGGGAAAAACCATGTGTCGTGGCGCGATGAAAACAGCGTGTGGGTGTGTCCGGCTTGGGACGAACGGCAGTTGACCGAATCGGGTTATCCGCGTGAGGTGTGGCTGGTGGAGCGCGGCAAGAGTTTCGAGGAAAGCCTGCCGGTTTACCAAATTGATAAAGGCGCGATGATGGTAAATGCATGGCGTTACCTCGATCCGCAGGGTTCGCCGATTGATTTGATTGAAGCGTCGGACGGTTTTTACACCAAGACGTATTTGCAGGTGTCGTCCGAAGGCGAGGCGAAACCTTTGAACCTGCCCGCCGATTGCGACGTGGTCGGCTATCTGGCGGGGCATCTTCTGCTGACGCTGCGCAAGGACTGGCACCGTGCGAACCAAAGCTATCCGAGCGGCGCGCTGGTGGCGGTGAAGCTGAATCGGGGCGAACTCGGGGCGGCGCAGCTTTTGTTTGCGCCCGATGAAACGCAGGCATTGGAAAGCGTGGAAACGACCAAGCGTTTTGTGGTGGCGAGCCTGCTGGAAAACGTGCAAGGCCGTCTGAAAGCGTGGCGGTTTGCCGATGGCAAATGGCAGGAAGCTGAGTTGCCGCGCCTGCCTTTGGGCGCGCTGGAAATGACCGACCAGCCTTGGGGCGGCGATGTGGTTTACCTTGCCGCCAGCGATTTCACCACGCCGCTGACGCTGTTTGCGCTGGATTTGAACGTGATGGAACTGACCGTCATGCGCCGCCAGCCGCAGCAGTTTGTTTCAGACGGCATCGAAGTACGGCAGTTTTGGGCGGTTTCGTCCGACGGCGAAAGCATCCCTTATTTCCATGTCGGCAAAAACGCCGCGCCCGACACGCCGACGCTGGTCTATGCCTACGGCGGTTTCGGCGTGCCCGAGCTGCCGCATTATCTGGGCAGCATCGGCAAATACTGGCTGGAAGAGGGCAACGCCTTCGTGTTGGCGAACATACGCGGCGGCGGCGAGTTCGGCCCGCGCTGGCATCAGGCGGCGCAGGGAATCAGCAAACACAAAAGCGTCGATGATTTGCTTGCCGTCGTGCGCGATTTGTCCGAACGCGGCATGAGTTCGCCCAAACACATCGGCTTGCAGGGCGGCAGCAACGGCGGCCTGATTACCGCCGCCGCCTTCGTGCGCGAACCGCAAAGCATAGGCGCGCTGGTGTGCGAAGTGCCGCTGACCGATATGATCCGCTATCCGCTGCTCTCCGCCGGCGCAAGCTGGACGGACGAATACGGCAACCCGCAGAAATACGAAGTCTGCAAACGCTGGCTGGGCGAATTGTCGCCGTATCACAATCTTTCAGACGGCATCAATTATCCGCCCGCACTCATCACCACCAGCCTCAGCGACGACCGCGTCCATCCCGCTCACGCGCTCAAGTTCTACGCCAAACTGCGCGAAACCTCCGCGCAATCGTGGCTCTACGCTCCGGACGGCGGCGGTCATACCGGCAACGGCACGCAACGCGAATCCGCCGACGAACTCGCCTGCGTATTGCTGTTTTTGAAAGAATTTTTGGAGTAAGGGCGGGAGCGACACTGCTGCCGCGAATGAAAAAAGGTCGTCTGAAAACCGGAAAATCAGTTTTCAGACGACCTTTCTGATTATTAATTTATTGATATTAAAGAAAAACAAATTCCCGCTTGTAGGTTAAAATCAGGCTATGCTAATATGCACAACAACAGGTTTTTCCAGAATAATCTGTGTTAGAATGCAGGTTTAGATGGAAAACTCTATCCGAACTCGGTACAATACCGACGAATTTATTTCTCTTAAACAACCCGCCGCAAGGCAAAAGGAACGACTGATATGTCAAACATTGAACAACAAGTTAAGAAAATTGTTGCTGAACAACTGGGCGTAAACGAAGCCGAAGTCAAAAACGAATCTTCCTTCCAAGACGACCTGGGTGCAGATTCTTTGGACACCGTAGAACTGGTTATGGCTTTGGAAGAAGCTTTCGGTTGCGAAATCCCCGATGAAGAAGCCGAAAAAATCACTACCGTACAACTGGCTATCGACTACATCAACGCCCACAACGGCTAATCGGCCGCACCAAACACCCCAGCCTCTGCTGCGTTAGCGCAATAGAGGCTGTTACCTTATATATGTGGGGCAAAATCCGTTATAATAGCCGCCCGGAATCCGATTCCGAACCGCTATTATCATTTTCAGACGGCATCTTGCCGCATCCCACCGAAAACCAACAGCGAGATTATCATGAGTCAGAGAAGAGTAGTCATCACAGGCCTCGGCCAAGTATCACCGGTCGGCAACGACGTCGCCACCGCATGGAGCAACCTGCTCGCAGGCAAAAGCGGCATCGGCCGGATTACCCGCTTTGACGCATCCGACATCAACAGCCAAATCGCCGGCGAAGTGCGCGATTTCGACATCGGCCAATACATCAGCGCGAAAGAAGCCCGCCGCATGGACGTATTCATCCATTACGGCATCGCTGCCGCGCTGCAAGCCATCAGCGATGCCGGTTTGGACGAATTGGAAAGCCTCGATAAAGACCGCGTCGGCGTGAACATCGGTTCCGGCATCGGTGGCCTGCCCAGCATCGAAGCCACCGGTAAAGCCGTTATCGAAGGCGGCGCGCGTAAAATCAATCCTTTCTTTATCCCCGGTTCGCTGATCAACTTGATTGCGGGCCACGTTACCATCCTCAAAGGCTACCGCGGCCCCAGCTACGGCATGGTTTCCGCCTGTACCACCGGCGCACACTCCATCGGCGACTCCGCCCGACTGATCAAATACGGCGACGCGGACGTGATGATTGCAGGGGGTGCCGAAGGCGCGATCAGCACTTTGGGCGTCGGCGGCTTCGCAGCCATGAAAGCCCTTTCCACCCGCAACGACGATCCCGCCACCGCTTCCCGTCCGTGGGATAAAGGTCGCGACGGCTTCGTTATCGGCGAAGGCGCAGGCGTGCTGGTGTTGGAAGAATTGGAACACGCCAAAAAACGCGGCGCGAAAATCTACGCCGAAATCGTCGGCTTCGGCATGAGTTCCGATGCTTACCATATCACCGCCCCGAACGAAGAAGGCCCTGCATTGGCGGTTACCCGCGCGCTGAAAGATGCCGGACTGAATCCCGAAGACGTCGATTACGTCAACGCACACGGTACGTCCACTCCGTTGGGTGATGCCAACGAAACCAAAGCGCTCAAACGCGCGCTGGGCGACCATGCCCGCAAAGTCATCGTCAACTCCACCAAATCCATGACCGGCCACTTACTCGGCGCGGCAGGCGGCGTGGAAGCGCTGTACAGCGTGTTGGCGGTACACGAGCAAAAATCCCCGCCGACCATCAACATCTTCGAACAAGACATCGAAGCGGGCTGCGATTTGGACTACTGCGCCAACGAAGCGCGCGACGCGAAAATCGACGTTGCCATCTCCAATTCCTTCGGCTTCGGCGGCACCAACGGTACGCTGGTGTTCAAACGTTTCAAAGACTGATTGAAGCAGTTTGAAACAAGACGAAAGGTCGTCTGAAAACCTGAAACAAGGGTTTTCAGACGACCTTTTTCATGTTGGCAAACATGGGGCTTATAGTGGATTAAATTTAAATCAGGACAAGGCCGACGAAGCCGCACAGTACAGACAGTACAGAACCGATTCACTTTGGTGCTTCAGCACCTTAGAGGAATCGTTCTCTTTGAACTAAGGCGAGGTAACGCTGTACTGGTTTAAAGTTAATCCACTATATAGTGAAAAAGCCGGGTTTCGCATCATGCAAAATCCGGCTTGAAAAGCGGTCGAAGAGGCTTTTGGTCGGTATCTGATTGTCGTCTTATGCCTGATAATCGATGCCCAACTGTTTCAGCAGATACTCAAATGTTTCCGGCGTATCGAAGTGGAGGACGATTTTGCCTTTTTTGTGATTGGTGGTTTTGACTTCCGCGTTAACGCCCAGCCTTTCGGTCAACACGTCATTCAGACGACGTATATCGGGACTGATGGTTTTTTTGATTTCCTGTTTGGTTTGATGGGCGATTTGGCTGCGGCGTTCGACTTCGCGCACCGACCAACCGTTTTTTACCGCTTTTTGTGCCAATTCAAGCTGCTCGACTACGGGCAGGGTCAGCAGGGCGCGGGCGTGTCCCATCTCAAGATGGCGGTGGTAGAGCATTTCTTGGACCGGCTCGGGCAGGCTCAACAGGCGCAGGCTGTTGGAAATGGCGCTGCGGCTTTTGCCGACCGCCTTGGCGATGGTTTCATGAGTCAGTCCGAACTCGTCGGCGAGGCGTTTCAAACCTTGCGCTTCTTCAATCGGGTTTAAGTTTTCGCGTTGCAGGTTTTCAATCAAACCCATTGCCAGCGCAGTCTCGTCGCTGATGGTTTTGATGACGACCGGAATCTCGGTCAGTCCGGCGAGCTGGGATGCGCGCCAGCGGCGTTCGCCGGCGATCAGTTCATATTGGGAAAGGCCGTGTTCGCGCACGATGACCGGCTGGATAACGCCTTGCGCTTTAATCGAATCCGCCAGCTCCTGCAAGGCTTCGTCGTCCATCTGTACCCGCGCCTGATAGCGGCCGGGTTGGATGTCGTTGATGGCGACGGTAGTCAGGCGGTCGCTGCTGCTGTTGTCCACGCCGTTGGAAATCAGGGAATCTAAACCGCGGCCCAAACCGCCTTTTGCTTTTGCCATATCGTGTCCCTTTCAGACGACCCTAAGGATGAAAAAACAGTATTCTATCGGATATTCACAAGCGCCGACAATTTGTATTGCTGTGTTATTCCAAGTGGCGATTTTTACTATAATGAACCCCCTCGGTTATTTTTCAGACGACCCACAGAAAGATTATTTATGACCCGACGCCTGATTATCGGCATCAGCGGTGCCAGCGGTTTCCAATATGGAGTCAAAGCCTTACAGCTTTTGCGCGCACATGACGTCGAAACGCATTTGGTGGTTTCCAAAGGTGCGGAAATGACACGCGCTTTGGAAACGGGCTACACAAAAGAAGAAGTCTATGCTCTCGCCGATGTCGTGTATTCCGTCAACCACATCGGCGAACGCATTGCCAGCGGCTCGTTTAAAACAGACGGGATGTTGATTGCGCCTTGCTCCATGCGGACGCTGGCATCCGTCGCACACGGATTCGGCGACAATCTTTTGACCCGCGCTGCCGATGTGGTTTTGAAAGAACGCCGGCGGTTGGTGTTGATGGTGCGTGAAGCGCCGTTAAACCTTGCCCATATTGAAAACATGCGCCGAGTGACCGAAATGGGCGGCATTATTTTCCCGCCCATTCCTGCCATGTATCAGCAGCCGCAAACCATTGACGACATCATTACCCACAGCGTGGCACATGCTTTGGACATGTTCGGCATCGAGACCGAGGGCGTACCCAGATGGAACGGCGGACAAACCGAAGCAGACTGAAGACAATGCAGTTTGATAACGGAACTTTGCCGCCCCGAAGCTCGCCGCAAACGTGCTAAGCTGCTGAATTTTCCAGCAGAATCAGGTATAATGGCGGTCTATTTCCGTCCGTCGGACAGCTTGACCGTCCGGGTGGCGCGCCCAACTGTCGTTCAGACGACCTCAGCAGAAATTCTTTTAAAAAAATCTTACAGATAAAGACCATGACTGACCAAAAACACGAAGAATACGGCGCCGACAGCATACAAGTGCTGGAAGGCTTGGAAGCGGTACGCAAACGCCCCGGTATGTATATCGGTGACACGCAGGACGGCAGCGGCCTGCACCACATGGTGTTCGAAGTATTGGACAACGCCATCGACGAAGCACTGGCGGGACATTGCGACAAAATCACCGTAACCATCCATGCCGACAATTCCGTCAGCGTGGCCGACAACGGGCGCGGCATGCCCACCGGCATCCACCCGAAAGAAGGACGCTCCGCCGCCGAAGTCATCATGACCGTATTGCACGCGGGCGGCAAGTTCGACAACAACAGCTACAAAATCTCCGGCGGCCTGCACGGCGTGGGCGTATCCGTCGTCAACGCGCTGTCCGACTGGGTAACGCTGACCATCTACCGCGACGGCAAGGAACACTTTGTCCGCTTCGTGCGCGGCGAAACCGAAGAGCCGTTGAAAGTTGTCGGCGATTCCGACAAAAAAGGTACGACTGTGCGCTTCCTCGCCAGCGCAGAAACCTTCGGCAACGTCGAATACAGCTTCGACATCCTCGCCAAACGCATCCGCGAACTTTCCTTCCTGAACAACGGCGTGGACATCGAATTGATTGACGAACGCGACGGCAAACACGAAAGTTTCGCCCTTTCCGGCGGCGTGGCAGGTTTCGTGCAATACATGAACCGCAAAAAAACGCCGTTGCACGAAAAAATCTTTTACGCGTTCGGCGAGAAAGACGGTATGAGCGTCGAATGTGCGATGCAGTGGAACGACAGCTATCAGGAAAGCGTGCAGTGCTTCACCAACAACATTCCGCAGCGCGACGGCGGTACGCACCTGACCGCATTGCGCCAAGTGATGACGCGCACCATCAACAGCTACATCGAAGCCAACGAAGTCGCCAAAAAAGCCAAAGTTGAAACCGCCGGCGACGATATGCGCGAAGGCTTGACCTGCGTGTTGTCCGTCAAACTGCCCGACCCCAAATTCTCGTCGCAAACCAAAGACAAACTGGTTTCCAGCGAAATCGGCCCCGTCGTCAACGAAGTCATCAACCAAGCACTGACCGACTTCCTGGAAGAGAATCCGAACGAAGCCAAAATCATCACCAGCAAAATCGTCGATGCCGCCCGCGCGCGCGAAGCTGCCCGCAAAGCCCGCGAAATCACCCGCCGCAAAGGCGTGATGGACGGCTTGGGGCTGCCCGGCAAACTCGCCGACTGCCAAGAAAAAGACCCTGCCTTGTCAGAGCTTTATCTGGTCGAGGGCGATTCCGCCGGCGGTTCTGCCAAACAAGGCCGCGACCGTAAATTCCAAGCCATTTTGCCGCTCAAAGGTAAAATTTTGAACGTCGAAAAAGCCCGTTTTGAAAAAATGCTCGCCAGCCAAGAGGTCGCCACCCTGATTACCGCGCTGGGCGCAGGCATCGGCAAAGAAGAGTTCAACCCCGAAAAACTGCGTTACCACCGCATCATCATCATGACCGATGCCGACGTGGACGGCGCGCACATCCGCACCCTGCTCCTGACCTTCTTCTACCGCCAAATGCCCGAGCTGGTCGAACGCGGCTACATCTACATTGCCCAGCCGCCGCTTTACAAAGCCAAATACGGCAAGCAGGAGCGTTACCTCAAAGACGAACTGGAAAAAGACCAATGGCTGCTCGGCCTCGCCTTGGAAAAAGCCAAAATCGTTTCAGACGGCCGCACCATCGAAGGCGCAGAACTTGCCGATACCGCCAAACAATTCCTGTTGGCGAAAACCGTTATCGAACAGGAAAGCCGCTTCGTGGACGAACTCGTCCTGCGCGCCATGCTGCACGCGTCGCCCATCGATTTGACGTCGTCTGAAAACGCCGATAAAGCCGTTGCCGAACTTTCCGGTTTGCTCGACGAAAAAGAAGTCGCCCTCGAACGCATCGAAGGACACGAAGGCAACCGCTTCATCAAAATCACCCGCAAGCTGCACGGCAACGTCATGGTCAGCTACATCGAACCCAAGTTCCTCAACAGCAAAGCCTACCAAACCCTCACCCAAACCGCCGCCGCGCTCAAAGGCTTGGTCGGCGAGGGCGCCAAGCTTTATAAAGGCGAGAACGAGTACGACGTGGACAGCTTTGAAACCGCGCTGAACATCCTGCTCCAAAACACCCAAAAAGGCATGTCCATCCAGCGATACAAAGGTTTGGGCGAGATGAATCCCGAACAGCTCTGGGAAACCACGATGGATCCCGCCGTGCGCCGTCTGTTGAAAGTGCGCATCGAAGACGCCATCGCCGCCGACGAAGTGTTCGTTACCCTGATGGGCGACGAAGTCGAACCGCGCCGCGCCTTCATCGAAAACAACGCCCTGATTGCGCAAAATATTGACGCTTGATAGGGGGTGAAGCATGAAAAGGTCGTCTGAAAATGGGGATTTCCGGTTTTCAGACGACCTTTTTGCTTGATGGGAACGTTGCGGCGTCATGCTGCATGAAATATTTGAACCATGTGGTTTGTTGCCCTGATAATCCACTATAAAACGCCACTGTCTGTACCTTTGGGTAACAAATTGCGACCAATCGGAAATTTTATCCGCATTTTTTTCAAATTATAGGCATATTAATATGCAAACGTAGTTTGATTATTGCAAACCTCCTTCTTGGGTCACGCCGGAGCGTATGGTGTTTCGGCTGTCCGCATTTTTTAACTCATTTTTATGGAAACCCCATGATGAAAAGCAACCGTCTTGCCTGCGTTGTTTTGGCAGCCTTGTTATCCCTCCAAACCTTGCCTGCGTATGCCGCCAAACCGGATACTGCTTCAGCCGTCGAAGCATCTGCGCCAAACTCGAAAAATGCTTCAACTGTTTCAGAGGACGAGATCGCCAAACAAACAATCACCGGCCCGGCAGTTATCGACTTGAGCAACCAGGCAAAACTGAAACTGCCCGCCAAAATGGTCTTTATTAAAAAAGATGCCGCCAATAGCTTGATGGAAGAATGGGGTAATGGCACAAATCCCGACCGCTACGGGCTGATTATTCCGGAGCAAAAAAATAAAGACAGCGCAGCCCCTTGGTGGGTCGATTTGAATTTCAATGATTCCGGTTACATCAAAGACGACGATGCCAAAGAATGGGATGTCGAAGGCATGCTCAAGCAGCTGAAAGAAGGTTCTGAGGAGCAAAACAAAGAACGTGCCGCCCGCAACCTGCCTGAATTGGAAACGCGCGGCTGGGTGGAAAAACCGCAATATGATGCGGCTACCCACCGCCTGATTTGGTCGATTGACGTTTTGGAGAAAAACAAACCCGACCAAAATCCTGCCATCAACTACAACACTTACCAGCTCGGCCGCGAAGGTTTTATCGAACTGACCATGGTCACCGATTTGAACAGCGTAGACCAATACAAACCTATCGCACGGGAATTATTGGGCAATATCGAATTCAACGAAGGCAAGCGTTACAGCGATTTCAATGCCGCGACCGACAAAGTGGCGGAATACGGATTGGCTGCCTTAGTCGGCGGATTGGCTGCGAAAAAACTGGGCTTGCTGGCCCTTGCAGGCGCATTGCTCGCCAAATTCGGCAAATTGATTGCTGTCGGCGTGATTGGGGCTGGCGCGCTGTTTAAAGGCTTATGGCGCAAAAAAGATAAAAATCAAAGCGAAGAATAAGTTTCTGCGAAACTAAAAAAGGTCGTCTGAAAATTTTCAGACGACCTTTTCAACGTTTTAAGAACGTATCCGTTTCAACACTTCTTCCTTGCCGATTAATGCCAACACGGCATCGACGCTGGGTGTTTTCGCCGTGCCACAGACGGCGAGGCGCAGGGGCATGCCGAGTTTGCCCATTTTGATGCCTTCTTCGTCGCAGAAGGGTTTGAACAGGTCGTGGATGGCTTCGGCGTTCCAGTCTTCCAGCCCTTCGAGGCGTTCGGCGAAGCGCAGCATACGGGCGGCAGCTTCGTTGTCCCAATGTTTCTGCACGTCCGCTTCGGCAGGCGTTTGTTTGACGTAGAAGTAGAGGCACTCGTCGGCGAGCGTGTTCAGGTCTTGGGCGCGGTCTTTGACCAGTGCCAACACGTCTTCCAACGCGGGTTTTGCCGTGTCGTAAATGTCGCGCAGGGCAAGGCGGGGTTTGACGAGTTCGGCGAGTTTTTCGTTGGGCGTGATTTTGATGTGTTCGCCGTTGATCCAGTAGAGTTTCTTCAAGTCCATGCGGCTGGGCGACGGGGAAACGTCTTTCAAATCAAACCATTCGATGAATTGTTCCATCGTGAAGAACTCGTCGTCGCCGTGCGCCCAACCCAAACGAGCCAGATAGTTGAGCATGGCTTCGGGCAGGATACCCATCGCGCCGAAATCGGTGATGGCAACGGTATCGCCGCTGCGTTTGGAGATTTTTTTGCCTTGTTCGTTGAGAATCATGGGCAGGTGGCCGTATTCGGGCAGGTTCGCGCCGATGGCTTTTAAGATGTTGATTTGTTTTGGGGTGTTGTTCACATGGTCGTCGCCACGGATAACGTGGGTAACGCCCATGTCGTAGTCGTCCACGACGACGCAGAAGTTGTAGGTCGGCGTACCGTCGGCGCGGGCGATAATCAGGTCGTCGAGTGCTTCGTTGGGAATGGAGATTTCGCCTTTGACCAAGTCCGTCCACTTGGTAACGCCGTCCAAAGGCGTTTTGAAGCGGACGACGGGTTGCACGTCGGCAGGGATTTCGGGCAGGGTTTTGCCTGCTTCGGGACGCCAGCGGCGGTCGTAAGTCGCCGTGCCTTCTTTTTCGGCTTTCTCACGCATGGCTTCCAGCTCTTCTTTGCTGCAATAGCAGTAGTAGGCGGCGCCTTTTTCCAAGAGTTCGGCGATGACTTCTTTGTAGCGGTCGAAGCGGCGGGTTTGGTACACGACGTTGTCGGCGTTGTCGTAATCGAGACCGACCCATTTCATGCCGTCGAGGATGATATTGACGGATTCGGCGGTGGAACGCGCCAAGTCGGTGTCTTCGATACGCAATAGGAACTCGCCTTTGTGATGGCGGGCAAACGCCCATGAAAACAAGGCAGTGCGCACGCCGCCGATGTGCAGGTAGCCGGTGGGGCTGGGGGCGAAACGGGTTTTGACGGTCATGATGGCTCCAGAATCTTTTAAAACGGGTATTTTACTGTTTTTAGACGGAATCGGACAATGAAAGGTCGTCTGAAACCTGAAAATTCGGTTTGAACTGCACCCCAAAAGTTGGACATC
>NZ_KV800981.1:0-9586 GCF_001810355.1 Neisseria sp. HMSC074B07
TTGGGGAATTTTGCAAAGGTCTCGACCTTTTTGTATGAAACATCAGAATTTGTCATCAGGCCAGCGCGTGCTTTGTAGGATGCTGGCGTCGACGTCCTGAATATTGCGGTGACCGGTAAACGCCATGGATATGTCCATTTCCTTATACAGGATTTCCAGCGCGCGGGTAACGCCTTCTTCGCCGTATGCGCCCAAGCCGTAGAGGAACGCGCGGCCTATCATCGTGCCTTTCGCGCCCAAGGCCCATGCTTTGAGGATGTCCTGACCGCTGCGGATACCGCTGTCCATCCAGACTTCGATGTCGCTGCCGACTGCGCTGACGATGTCGGGCAAGGCTTTGATGGAGGATACGGTATCGTCGAGCTGGCGGCCGCCGTGGTTGGAAACGACCAATGCGTCCGCGCCGCTTTTCGCTGCTTTTTCCGCATCTTCAGGTTCCATAATCCCTTTGATAATCAGCTTGCCGCCCCACAAATCTTTAATTCGGGCAACATCGTCCCAGCTCAGGCGCGGGTCGAATTGTTCGGAAGTCCACGAAGACAGCGAGGACAAATCGCCGACGTTTTTGGCGTGTCCGACGATATTGCGGAACGTGCGGCGTTCCGTGTTCAGCATTTTCATGCACCATTCGGGCTTGGTCGCCAGATTGATTAAATTGGCGATGGTCGGTTTCGGCGGCGCGGACAGACCGTTTTTGATGTCTTTGTGGCGTTGGCCCAAAACCTGCAAATCGGCGGTCAAAACCAATGCCGAACATTTGGCATCCTTCGCGCGCTTAATCAGGTTTTCCATAAACTCGCGGTCGCGCATCACATAAAGCTGAAACCAAAACGGCGCGCTGGTGTTTTCGGCAACGTCTTCAATCGAGCAGATGGACATGGTGGACAACGTAAACGGAATGCCGAACTTCTCCGCCGCCCGCGCCGCCAAGATTTCACCGTCGGCGTGTGCCATACCGGTAAAGCCCGTCGGTGCAATCGCCACCGGCATCTTCACATCCTGACCGATCATTTTGGTTTCCAGGCTGCGGCCTTCCATGTTGACCAATACCTTTTGGCGGAAGCGGATGTCTTTGAAATCCGAAGTGTTTTCGCGGTAGGTGGTTTCCGTCCAAGAACCTGAATCGATGTAATCGTAAAACATGCGCGGCATCTTGCGCTTGGCGACAAGGCGCAGGTCTTCGATACAGGTCATTTTGCTCAAATCGCGTTTCATTGTTGATTGCCTCTGTTAAGGGGTTGCTTATGGATTGGGTCGTCTGAAACGGGCAGGGCGGTTTCAGACGACCTTTTGTAATACCATAATGATTTAGTATGAATTAGATAATCTATATCAATCGCAATTATAAAGCAAATGGTTTTAACCCCGCCAAAAGCAGGGTAATAGCACTTTTTAGACGACCTCGGATTCAAGTTTCAGATAAAAAAAGAGAAATCTTCAGGCAGATAAAAATCCATTCGCACAGCCATTTAAACAAACAATCGGAAGACGCCCGAATATACTTGACTGAATCACTCAGATATTAGACAATCGCACCACTATAAAAAAGCCGACACAGGCACCTACCATGAGACTGACCACAAAAGGGCGTTTTGCCGTTACCGCCATGATTGATTTGGCGATGAACGCGCAAACCGGCGCTGTCAAACTCAGCGCCATCAGCGAACGCCAAAGTATTTCGCTTTCCTATCTCGAACAACTATTCAGCAAACTGCGGCGCGCCGGGCTGGTCGAAAGCCTGCGCGGCCCCGGCGGCGGCTACATCCTCGCCGCCCCTCCTGCACAAATCAATATCGCCCAAATCATTTCCGCCGCCGAAGACAAGCTGGACGCCACCCAATGCAGCAGCAAAGCCAACTGCCACCACGGCGCGCCTTGCCTGACGCACGACCTTTGGGAAAACCTGAACAAAACCATCAACGATTACCTCAGCAGCGTTACCCTGCAAAGCATCATCGAACAGAAAAACAGCGATGACGGCAGCCAAGTCATCCAATTTACACATATCCATTAAGTACATTACAGAAAAAGAAAGAGCAAACCATGACCGTCAAAACCCCCGTTTATCTCGACTACGCCGCCACCACTCCTGTTGACAAACGCGTTGCCGAAAAAATGATTCCCTACTTAACCGAAACCTTCGGCAACCCCGCTTCCAACAGCCACGCATTCGGCTGGGAAGCAGAAGAAGCTGTCGAAAAAGCCCGCGCCGACATTGCAGCACTGATTAATGCCGACCCCAAAGAAATCATCTTCACCAGCGGCGCGACCGAGTCCGACAACCTCGCCATTAAAGGCGCGGCAAACTTCTACAAAACCAAAGGCAAACACCTCATCACCGTCAAAACCGAGCACAAAGCCGTGCTCGACACCATGCGCGAACTCGAACGCCAAGGTTTTGAAGTCACCTACCTCGGCGTACAAGAAAACGGCCTGATTGACTTGGAAGAACTCAAAGCCGCCATCCGCGACGACACCATCCTGATTTCCGTGATGTGGGTGAACAACGAAATCGGCGTGGTGCAAGACATTCCCGCCATCGGCGAAATTTGCCGCGAACGCAAAATCATCTTCCACGTCGATGCCGCCCAAGCTTGCGGCAAAGTGCCTGTTGACGTGGAAGCCGCCAAAATCGACCTGCTGTCCATGTCCGGCCACAAAGTGTACGGCCCCAAAGGCATCGGCGCGCTGTACGTCCGCCGCAAACCCCGCGTCCGCCTCGAAGCCCAAATGCACGGCGGCGGCCACGAACGCGGCTTCCGCAGCGGCACCCTGCCGACCCACCAAATCGTCGGCATGGGCGAAGCCTTCCGCATCGCCAAAGAAGAACTCGAACAAGACATGGCGCACTACCGCAAACTGCGCGACATCTTCCTCAAAGGCATCGAAGGCATCGAAGAAGTCTATATCAACGGCGACCTCGAACACCGCGCCCCGAACAACCTGAACGTCAGCTTCAACTTCGTCGAAGGCGAAAGCCTGATTATGGCAGTCAAAGAACTCGCCGTATCCAGCGGCTCCGCCTGTACCTCCGCCTCGCTCGAACCCAGCTACGTCCTGCGCGCGCTCGGACGCAACGACGAACTGGCGCACTCATCCCTGCGCATCACCTTCGGACGTATGACCACCGAAGAAGAAGTGCAGTTTGCGGCAGAACTGATCAAATCCAAAATCGGCAAACTGCGCGAACTGTCGCCGCTGTGGGAAATGTTCAAAGACGGGATTGATTTGAACTCGATTGAATGGGCAGCGCATTAAAAGCAGCCTGCACTTGGTGGAATGGAATGCGGATTTGTGAATTCGAGTTCTTAGACTGCGTGAAAATAAGTGTAGACTGGATTCAGTAATCCAAATAAATCCACCAAGTTGCCTGAAACATTAAATTTAGCAATCTAACCTTGTTGTAATGATTATTAAATTATTAATAAAGAGGTAACACAAATGGGAATTTGTGGTGAATATGGTCACCAGGATAATGATATTGTTTGTGAGAAATGTGGCCAAACATATCAAGAGAGTGAAAATAGTTTTTCTCGAGATGTGCCTAAAGGGAGCGGAGAATGTGAGAAATACTTAAAATGCCCTTTCTGTTATGAAGAATACTGTTTGGAATATGATCAGCCAAGTTTAGGCTTGCATCCTTATTAAAAATATACTGCAACCAAAAATCAGCAAGTGTAGGTTGGGTTGAAAACCCAACAAGCCTATCAATCTGCTCGAAATGTTGGGTTTAACAACCCAGCCTACTTAATAAATAGAAAAAGGTCGTCTGAAAATCTCCCCAAAGACCTTTTCAGACGACCTTCTTCCAGAAAAATACTAAAAATGACTATAAAAAATAAAACACGCTACTTACTTTCTTGTCTGATGCTATGTTCTGCCCCGCTGGTTTCAGCACAGACACAACCCGATTGGTCAACGATATTTAAATCATTTGAAAATGGCTGTCAATTCGATAAACGTTTGGAAAACCTGCTTGATTCATTTAGTGATATAAACTACAGCTGGAACGATAAGGACTCTAAATATCAAAACCTACGTTTGAATTATCCCAATAGAGTCAATCTGCCAAAGGCTTACCGTGATCTTGCGCACCCGCCGATGACTTTGCACCGCGCGGAGTTTAGTGAAGATGGAGAACCGTTCATTCTTGATCAAACCCGTTTGAAACTCAGCGGTACTTATTATGGCTTGCCTGTGGTTCATATCAGCCAGACGTTCCAAATAGAAACCGCAGGTTACAGCTACACCCGGTTGTTGTTGGATGTGCCGCCGGAACAGGCACGCAAGGTGTTAAAAGGAAAATACCGTCCTGTTCGGAAATACAGTTTGATTTTAGAAGAATACGAAACCCTGCAAGCAAAACTGAAACCGATTAATGTCAACGGGAAAGCCCAAACAATTTTGGAATGTGCTTTTGTACATGGCTGATGAAAAACTGTAATAGATAATATTGAGCAATTTATCCAACCTAAACATTAAAAATGGTCGTCTGAAACCTCAAAAAGACCTTTTCAGACGACCTAAAAGACACCACATTAAAATCAAGGATACAAAACCATGAATGAACAAGATTTAGATTTGGACAATCTCGATAACCTGCTTGAAGATTTTGACGGCGTTACCGTGGAAGGCGGCGTCGATTCGGAAAACGATGACGGCTGCGAAGGCGGCGCGTGCAAAATCTAAACTTCAGGCCGTTTGAAAATCGGCAAACAAACCACTGAAACCATTAAAAAACATTAAGGAAACCACATCATGGCATACAGCGATAAAGTAATTGACCACTATGAAAACCCCCGCAACGTCGGTACTTTCGACAAAAACGACGAGTCTGTCGGCACCGGTATGGTCGGCGCGCCGGCCTGCGGCGACGTCATGCGCCTGCAAATCAAAGTGAACGACGAAGGCATCATCGAAGATGCGAAATTTAAAACTTACGGCTGCGGCTCCGCCATCGCTTCGTCCAGCCTGATTACCGAGTGGGTCAAAGGCAAAAGCCTGGATGACGCGCTGGCAATCAAAAACAGCGAAATTGCTGAAGAATTGGAACTGCCGCCTGTGAAAATCCACTGCTCCATTTTGGCTGAAGATGCGGTAAAAGCGGCTGTTGCCGACTACCGCAAACGTCAGGAAAACAAATAATCCGATTAGTGGGTGCTTTGTCGGTAGACATTCATAGGACTCTTGAAAGTCTTAGGGTTTCCGGAAAAAGTAAACTCGAAGGCTTGTTCCCTTCTCACTCAGAGGAGGAAGACAAGGACACAGAAACCTAATCCTTTTAAAGTTGCCGCCAAATTTGGGACTACCTGCCAATCTATCCCCTCTCCCCGCGGGAGAGGGTTAGGGAGAGGGCGATAAGCCATAGGCTTATATTTAGTCGATACGCCTGCAAAATCAAAAGAAACGGCATGCCTTTTCTTGTAAAGAAGAGGGTAAGGACACAGAAACCTAATCCTTTTGAAGTTGTCGCCAAATTTGGGACTACCTGCCAATCTATCCCCTCTCCCCGCGGGAGAGGGTTAGGGAGAGGGCGATAAGCCATAGGCTTATATTTAGTCGATACGTCTGCAAAATCGAAGGAGACGAAATGCCTTTTACCGATGAAGAAGCCCAATCCCTGCTTGCCGTCAAAGGCATAGGTAAAACCGTATTGCAGCGTTTGCAGCAAATGGGTTTGGATGATGTTGCCACGCTGGCGGCAGCGGATTTGGACGATGTTTTGGAACAGGGCGCGAAATTGACCGGCTCGACCTGTTGGAAAAACAGTCCGCAGGCTCGGGCAGCCATGCAGGCTGCCGTTGCTTGGGCGCAGCAGCGACAGGCAACGGAAAATTGAACAAGGTTAGATAAATGGGTAAATGCGGTATCGCGAAAATACTGTTTTACGCATATAGTTTGATACTGCTGGTCGGATATGCTTTATTTGCGGTGGTGAATTACTATCCTCCTGCACAAAGCATTGTTTTAAAAGAAGGTGCACGGGTAAAATTATCCTATGTTGCGCTCCAAAACAGTCAACCGCCCCTTATCACGATTGAGCGTGAATCCGGGCAGGCGAAACTGCATGCGGCAAGTGTGGAATCCTCGCCTGACGACATTACTTATCAGGTCTATACGCTACAAAGCACAAGCAAAAGAACAGCACATGCGCGGCGGCGGATAGATATCCGCTGTTTGGACTGCGCGGATACGCCTATTGGGTTAAACCATATCGAAGTGGAAATCTTGTCTTTGCGTCCTGAGATACGGGGCGAAACTGCACGGGTGTATTTAGCCTCTCGGACCAGGTTGGATTCTGCATTCCGTACGCCGCTTAACCGTGATTGGACAGGCAGTATTTATGGCTGGCTCAGTTTGTTAGCACTCTTCCCTGTTTGGCTGGGTGTTTGGTTGATTTGGGCTGTGTTGCTGTATCGTCAGCGGCACCGCAGGTTGCCAAAAAGTTAACTCAAGTTTCAGACGACCTAAAAACAAGTATTTTCAATCTATATAAAAAGGACAAATATTTTGATTACCATCACAGAAAATGCAGCCAAATACATCAACAACTACCTGACCAAGCGCGGCAAAGGCTTGGGTGTACGCTTGGGTGTGAAAACCAGCGGCTGCTCGGGCATGGCATACAACCTTGAATTTGTCGATGAGGCCAGCGCCGAAGATTTGGTATTCGAAGAACACGGCGCCCGCATCTATATCGACCCGAAAAGTCTGGTTTATCTGGACGGCACGCAAGTCGATTACACCAAAGAAGGCTTGCAGGAAGGTTTCAAATTTGAAAACCCGAATGTCAAAGACTCTTGCGGCTGTGGCGAGAGCTTCCACGTTTAAGACATAAAAATGGCGGGACAGTATCAAAACCGTCCCGCCATTTTTTCGCTTCCTGCCTGTTGTAGCTGCCTTTGCCTTTTCTTTTCCGTTCCACCTTGTGTCGGAACAAATCGGATTTCACTAAGGCTTTTAAAGCATTGTCGCGTATTTTGCCTTTATTGTGCTGCACTTTACTGCTCATATTCAGTCCTTTTGGTTAAGAATTAGCGGATTATAAGGCAAAATCAGGTTTCTGCCGAAAATTTCACATTAATTATCCCACCATGTCTCAATATTTCACACTCTTCCAGCTTGAACCCGCTTTCGATATCGACGCCGAAAACTTGGAGCAAACCTACCGCGCCTTGGCTGCCCGTTTCCATCCTGACAAATTCGCTTCAGCCTCCGCCTTCGAGCAAAAGCAGGCAGTGATGATGTCTTCCACCATCAACGATGCCTACCGTACCTTGAGAAATCCCATCGACCGCGCGGCGTATCTGCTGAAAACGTTGGGCATAGACGCCGACGCGCCGGAGCATACCTCTTTCGCTCCTGAATTTCTCATGCAGCAAATGGAATGGCGCGAAACGCTGATGGATGCGCAAATGGCGCAAAACAACGAAGCCCTGCGCGCGTTGGACCAAGAAATCAGCCGTGAACAAGACAAGCTGTATCAAGATTTGCGGACGGCCTTTGCCGGGAAAGACCATGAAACCGCCGCCCAATGGGTACGCCACGGCAGGTTTTTAAACAAACTGCGCAACGAAATCGCCGCCGCGTTGCAAGATTAAATACCCAGATTTTGAGCATCTGAAAGGTCGTCTGAAAACCGGAATAAGGTTTCAGACGACCTTTTGTCGTATGGTTTTGTTGCAGATTTAGAATTTGTCGGTTGATGGCTTATTCAGATTGTGTTTGCGCCAATTCCTCCGCCGCTTTTTGAACCATGTCCGGCGTGAGTTTGTTCAGGCAGTCGGTGTGTCCCAACGGACATTCGCGTTTGAAGCAGGGTGAGCATTCGAGGTGCAGGCTGACGATTTTTGCTTTTGGGCTCAAGGGCGGGGTGTGGTCGGGGCTGGACGAACCGTAGGCGGCAACGAGTTTGCGGTCGAGAGCGGCGGCGAGATGCATCAGACCGCTGTCGTTGCAGACGACGGTGTCGGCGCAGGAAAGCAGGTCAATCGCTTCGGAAAGGTTGGTTTTGCCGCAAAGGTTGGTGCAGAGGTTGTCTGAAAGTCGGTTGATTTCTTCGGCGATGTCGAAATCTTTTTGCGAGCCGAACAGCCAAACCTGCCAGCCTTCCGTCAGATAGCGGCGGCCGAGTTCGGCAAAATGGCGCGCGGGCCAGCGTTTGGCGGGGCCGTATTCCGCGCCCGGGCAGAAGGCGAGAACGGGTTTATCGGTGTTTAAGCCGTATTTGGCAAGAGCAGCGGCGCGGCTTTCGGAGGAAATGGTGAAACGCGGGTTATCGGAATGTCCGTTGAAGTCCGCCTGCGTCGGGTGGGCGAGGGCGGTGTAGCGGTCGACCATCAGGGGCAGGGCGGTTTTGTCGAGTTTGCGGATGTCGTTGAGCAGCAGATAGCGCGATTCGCCGACGTAGCCGGTGCGCTGTTTGATGCCGGTGGCGAAGGCGATGAGGGCGGATTTGAGCGAGCCGGGCAGGACGATGACTTGGTCGTAACCCTGTTTGCCCAGTTCGCGCCCGATGCGCCAGCGTTTTTTCAGCTCCAACGCGCCGTGTCCGAACGGGTTTTCAATAACGCGGCTGATTTCGGGCATGCGCTCGAATACCGCCATCGACCATTTGGGCGCAAATGCGTCTATGGTGCAACCGGGATGGAGTTCGTGCAGGCGGCGGTAAAGCGGCTGGGTCATGACGCAATCGCCGATCCAGCTCGGGGTGATGATGAGGATTTTTTTGGACATGGTGGTAGGGTAGGTTTGTATTGCGCGATATTGTATAGGAAACCAAGGCGCATGGGGTTGGCGAGTGCGGTTTGATGGTGTTGTTGTGCAAAAGACCGAGGGGTCGTCTGAAAAGGCAGGTTGAAATCAGTGGCGTCATGTTGACTGAATAAGGGTTTTGAATAAAAATCGAACCCTTATAGTGGATTAACTTTAAACCGGTACGGCGTTGCCTCGCCTTGGCTCAAAGAGACATTCTCTAAGGTGCTGAAGCACCAAGTGAATCGGTTTCTGTACTGTCTGTACTGTCTTGCGGTTTCATCGCCTTGTCCTGATTTAGTTAAGCCACTATAGTATCAATGGGCTTGAAAGTGCCGCTCTGAGGAGGTTTGGACGTATCGTGTTTTTTCAATTTCAAAACAGGCAACAGCGGATTTTTTCTTTGTTGAGCGCGGCTGTTGTGATTGTCATCGTTATGACCTTATGGTCTTATGCTTGGGCGCAATATTTTGATTTAGGGGCGAATGAACCGAAGGAGGCGCTTGAGATGGCCGGGTTTGGTTTGTTGGTGCAATTTTTCCTATGCCTGCCTTATCTTTATTTCAAGAGATATATTCTTACCACTCTTTTGGCGACATCGATTCTTAATGGCGCCTATTTGTTTTTGTATTGGAGCAATTCGACGCCGCTTTGCTGCGGTGATATGGGGCAAGGCTTGATGTCTATGCTGTTTATGTTTGTTTCGGGTGTATATTTCGTTGTCTCCTGTTTGGTGATTATTGCGTGTTTGCATGCTAAAAAGGTCAGGAAAATCGGACAGCCCTCATAATTCGGCATAGATATAGTGGATTAACTTTAAACCAGTACGGCG
>NZ_KV800981.1:9686-16501 GCF_001810355.1 Neisseria sp. HMSC074B07
CTTGTCCTGATTTAAATTTAATCCACTATAAAGATAGGGAAAAAGGTCGTCTGAAACCCAAATTTGAGGTTTCAGACGACCTTTTTTACTGCGTTGCGTTCAACTTTAAACGCTGTCAACCGATTCAAACCAAACCCAGCTTTTTCAGCAGCGCGGTGCTGCCTGCATCCACAAGCCTGAAGGTTTCGTCAAAGTCGCCGGTGTACCACGGGTCGGGGACGTGGCGGTAGCCGCTTTCGGGGATGAGGTCGGTGAGTTTGAAGATTTTGTCGGGGTGTTTGCCGAACATTTTTTCCAGTTCGGCAAGGTTGTTGTCGTCCATGGCGATGATGAAGTCGAATTCATCGAAATCTTCGGAACGCACTTTGCTGCTGGTAAAACCTTGGTAGTCGATGCCGTGGGCGGCGAGGATTTTGCGCGTGCCTTGGTGCATGTTTTCGCCGTCGTGCCAGCCGGATGTGCCAGCGCTGTCGGTGCGGACGCGGTGGGCTACGCCTGCTTCGCGGGCGCGGTGGCGCAGGACGTATTCCGCCATGGGGGAGCGGCAGATGTTGCCGAGGCAGACGAAGAGTACGGAATGGTTTTTCATAGGCGGTTTAGGCGTGTTCGGAGAAGAATGGGTTGTGTCCGTCCAGGGACAGGGATTGCGCGTAGGTCGGCAGGTCGGCATTTTCCGGCAAAACGTCGTGCAGAATGCGGATATGCTCGACGCGGCATTCTGCCATCAGGTCGAGGAAGTTGTGTTGGATGACGGCGATGTTGTCGGAAGACGAAAGGTTCCACACGAACACTTGCGGGACGACTTCAAACGCGCTGTCGGTCGCGTTGAAGCCGAACAGAATCTGTCCGCCCACCCTTGCGGCGATGACGACGCCGACGCGCGGACTCTGCATACGGATGGCGCGGATGGCGTTGGTGGCGAACACGTCCATCGCCATGCGCTGACGGGTGTGGCTGCCGTCGGTCAGGGCTTGGAGCGGGGTGTTCGGAGACAGCGGGTTAGTGAAGAGGGTAACGCCGACTGCGGCAAGGCTTTCCTGCCAAACCTGCATCAGCGGCAGGCCAGCCTGTTGCAGGTTGACGCCCAAGGCGGTTTGCAGGTTTTTGTCGCCGTAGCCCAGCGCGTAAACGACGTGGACGGACTGCCCTTCGGGGCAGATCAGCGGTTTGTCTTCAAAGGTTTGCAGGAACGCGGCGGCGGATTCGCTGTTTTGTTTCGCATTCCACCACTGTTCGGGCGTGATGCCGCTTAGGTCGTCTGAATGAGCGAGGAAGGGCAGCCATTGGGTGTTTTGCGTTAAAGCGCGCAAGTGGGGATAGTTGGACAGGCAGGCGGTCAGTGCTTCGGTAGGCAGCGTCAGGGGCAGCGTGCGCTCCTGTTTGCAGCCGGCGACGATGACGACGGGCAGGGCAAACCATTGGGCTTCGTCGTCGTTTTCGGCGGATAAGACTTGGTTGATACTCTGCATCAGCGCGTTGTAAGTCTCTACATCGGGCGCCATGGTCATGGCGACGGACAAGTTGACGTAGTAGTTTTGATGAAGCTGGCTGCGGATTTCGGTTTGCAACTGCCCCACGGCGATCTTGCGGGTCGCGGCGGTCGTGCCGTGTGCGAGCAGGGAGGCGTTTATCAGTAAATGGTTTTTAACCGGAGTCTGCGGATAAGGGCGTGTGTCGTGGAGGATGAAGGTATTCATATGGATATAAATCGGTGGTTGTCCGGACAGCTCGGATTATAACAATATCAGGATACGGATTGGGAAAAGGTCGTCTGAAAACGACGTTTCGGCAGCGTTCAAACAAATATCGCAAGCTGCCTCAAACCATTTTTACGTTTTCAGACGACCCTTTTTCTAATTTTCTTCGCTTCCTTCTTTTGCCCAGTGTTCCCTTACCCGCGCTTTGCCGTCCGCGTCCAAACGGCGGTAAAGGTTGATAACTTCGTCAGCAGAGGCGGTATTTTCGGACTGAGCCGCGCCGAACAGGGAGCGCACATAATCATCCGCCGGATGGTTTTGAATATCCTGCGGCGTATCGACCTGCACCAGCCTGCCTTGTTGCATCACGCCGATGCGGCAGGCGAGCTTGGCGGCTTCGTTCATGTCGTGGGTAACGAAAACGATGGTGGTGCCGAGTTTTTTATGAATCAGGGAAACCGTTTCCTGAAGGGAAGCCCGGGCGAGCGGGTCGAGGGCGGAAAAGGGTTCGTCCATCAACAAGATGTCGGGTTTGGCGGCGATGGCGCGCAGGATGCCGATGCGCTGCTGTTCGCCGCCGGAGAGTTCGTGCGGATAGCGGTTTAGGTAGGTTTCGGGCGGCATGCCGACCAGCTCGAGCAGTTCGTTCACGCGCGATGTGCGCTTCGGTTTGTCCCAGCCCAAAATGTCGGGCATCAGCTCGATGTTTTGCCGCACGGTCATGGTGGGGAACAGGGCGATTTGTTGCAGCACATAACCGATGCGGTGGCGCAGCCCGCGGATGTCGTAATCTTTGATACGCCTGCCGTTGAAATAAACATCGCCGTCGGTCGGCTCGGTCAATGCATTAATCATGCGCAGCGTAGTGGATTTGCCGCTGCCCGAACCGCCCACCAACACGAAAAACTCGCCTTGGTAAATGGTGAGGTTCAGTTCGTTCACGGCGGTGTGGCTGTCGTAGCGTTTGCTGACGTTTTTGAATTCGATTAAGGGGGTGTTGTGTTCAGGCTGCATCATAAATGTCCTTTACAACTTCGACAAAGCGGCGCGGCTCACGTTCCAACAATTTCGGCAGGTCGTCTGAAACGGCGGCAAGTTCGCCTTTGGCAATGGCGGTGTAGGTGGAAACCCATGCTTCAATCTGCCAGTCGGGCGCGTCAGGGTACGCGGCTTTGCGGCTGGCGAAGGCTTCTTCTAGGGTTTCGTTGTGGTAGAGGTGTGGTTTGCCGGTAATTTCGGTTAGGACGGCGGCTATTTCAGCGAAGTTTAATGATTGGGAACCTGTCAGCGTGTAGGTCTGATTGTCGTGGCGGTGGTTGTCGCATGCGATGTCGGCGATGACGTTTGCCGCCGCTTGGGCGACATCGCGCTGCGAAACGCAGGCAACGCGCCCGTCGTCGGCTGGGCCTGCGATGATGCCGTCTGCGTTGGCAATCGTTGCCATCATCTCACTGTAAAAATTGTCGCGCAGAAAGGTGTAGCGCATATTGGTTTGTCGGATCGCATTTTCAGTAACCGCATGGGTGCGCGCCAGTGTGAAGGTGCTGTCCAACGCCGCCTGTGCAAAAGAGAGATAAACCATATGTTGCACGCCCGCTTCCGAAGCAGCCTGCACCAAAGTCAAATGCTCTTGTTCGCGCGTCGGGCTCTCGGCAGCGGACACCATAAACAGCACCTCCACCCCGTTTAACGCCTGCTTGGCAAGCTCCAAATCGTCATAGGCAAACCGCCGCGCTTCGCAGTTCGGCAGGGCGGGCGCTTTGGTGGGGTTGCGCAGCGGCAGAATCAGCGGCAGTCCGCGTGTGTTCAGATGACGGGCGACCATGCCTCCGATGTTGCCGCTGGCGCCGGTGATGGCGATGTTCATGGGGAACTCCTTGGGAAGTGGAGGAAAATAATAGGGGAAGGGTAGCTGAAAAAGTGGCTTTAGGGTAGACGGATTTTCAGACGACCTTTTAGAAGTAGTAAAGGTCGTCTGAAAAGCAAAAAACAGTCCACAACTTCGTTTTGAAGGTGTGGACTATTTTGTTTGGGCTAGGTTAGGGCTGTATTTCACGCTGCCCTATATTTGCAACTGTTTAGCGGAATTCGAAGAATTCCAAATGTTGCGACCGCGTTTTCAGGCTGCCTGAGATGCTGCGAGTGAAATTGCGGCTGCCGCAGAGCCACAGGCTGCGGTTTGCGCTATCGCGGACGGTTTGACCGATATGTTCGGCGCTGAGCCTTTGGGTTTCGGAAGGGATATAGTGGAAATTGACATTGGCTTGTTGCGCTAAATTTTGCCAGTGGGCTAATGTTTCGGCAGGCAGGTTTCTATCGGCATGGAACCAGTCTGTCGGCTGGGTGGCGGGCTGTTTGGCCAGTTCATTGAGTCGTGCGAGAAATGGGGTAAAACCGATACCGTTGCTGACCCAGATTTGCGCTTGTCCATCGGAAAAGTCGAATCGTCCGTATGCGCCGTCGATTTGCACGGTGTCGCCGATATTCAGGCGCTGCGGCAGGCGGCGGGTGTAGTCGCCCAAGTCTTTGATCACGAGCGTGAGCTGTTGGTTATCAGGCTGCCAGTCGGAGGCGATGGTAAAGGGGTGGCTTTCTCCGTGTGCGCGTAAAAAGAGGAATTGTCCTGCGCGGTGTCCTTGCCATTTTGGGGCATTCAGGGTCAGGGAAAGTAGGTTGCCGTTTTGATTTAGGGAGGATACGGTGGCGTTTTGCGGATTGCCGATGCGCTTGAACAGGGCAATCAGCGAGCAGGCGATGCCTGCAAGTAAGGCTGCGATGAGCAGCCATCCCAGCGGTTGCGACCAATAGGCAAAATTTGCCAGTACGATGGTGTGCCACACGAGCGCGAGATAAACGGGGACGATAAGTATGTGGAGTTTGGCAAACCAGCGGTAGGGTATACGTTTGATGAGGGCGGTGACAAGCAGGACGAGGGCGACATAAAAAGCAATTTCGCCAACTTCTTCGGCAAAGTGGCGTTGGGTAGCCAGCCAATCTTTTAACGTCAATATTTCCTGCATCGGCGGGCGTGGCGGACGTTTTCCGTCAATCAGACCAAGTTCGATAAGCCATTTGGGGAATTGTTTGCAGGTCCAATGCAGGATGCTGCCTGAAAGGGCAATGATGCCGAGCCATTTATGCAGGCGGTACATTTTGTCCAGCCCGCCAAGCGGGGTTTCCAGTATTTTGGGGCGCACGGCAAGTATCAGGCAGGCACTCATGGCCAGTATGCTGATGGTGCCGGTTAGTTGTAGCAATAGGTTGCGTACGGGAAATACGCCCCACTGGTCTGGAAATGATGTAGCAAGCAGCCATAAAGCGAATATGCCGCCGAAAAATATGGCTAAGGTAAATTTAATGTTTTTCATGGTAGTGGTCCTTACGGATGGGAATATGAAGCGGTCTGCGCCGTTTGTGGGGATTGTATGTGGGGAAAATTAGGTGGAAATTATTGGTGTGGGTCAGGGTGGGAAGGGTTTACCTGTTGAGGTCGTCTGAAAAGTTTAAAACAACCTGACCTTTTCAGACGACCTGAAAAGCAGCAACCCGTTTCATTGGCCATGATTCCGTTGTCCAAACGCGTTCAAATTCTTCGGCGAAACCGTGTTGTGCGGCGTAGGTTTGCAATTGTTGCAGCCAGGTTTTCGGGGCGATGTCGGCGGCGGCGCGGGTGGTGTGCAGCAGGTAGGGGCGGGTATCGAAAGCTTGGACGATGTGTTGGCTGACGGCGTTTAGGGCTTGGGGATTGTGGTCGGTTTGTCGGGCAATTTTTTCGTATTGCGACAGGGCGGCGGTTTTTGCGGTTTCGTGTTCAGCGACGGTTTGGGGGCTGTGTCGGGCGGTGGTAGCTTGGATGGTAATCAGGGGCAGCAGTTGCCCTTCGGTAAGCGCGGCAGCGAGGCGCAGGTGTCCGTCTAAAATCAGCCAGCGGTCGGACAGGGCGGTGAGTTCGTACACCAAGACGGGCGGTAGTTGGTTTTGCCGTGCACGTTTGCGCCAATATTTCAGACGGCCGTCTTCGGCGTGGTGGATTTTCAGGGCAATGAAGCGTTCGGCTTGGGTATAAAAATTGTTGTCCAGCGCGTCGAAACGGCTGCCTGAAAACAGCCATTGGGCGTAGTTTTCGTCGGTTTCAGGCTGCCCTACGGCGGTGTCGTGCCAGCATTCGCCCCATTGCGGCGGCAGGGGTTGGGCGGGGCGGTAGTCGAAGTGCCATTCGCCGATGCCGAGCAGCCCTGCGTTGTGGGTGGCGAGTTGTTCGATGAAATATTTGTTCCAAAACAGGCCTCGCTTTGCGGCGGGTTGGCGGGCGATGTGTTCGTTTACGCGGCTGCCGATGTGCCCGACGGGCTGGTATGTCTGCCAGCTTTCGGCGTAGCTGCGGATGAGGTAAACGTCGTATAAATCGTGGCTGAAGAACGACCAGAACACGGGTTCATCGTTGTAAGTCAGGCTGAGGCTGATACCGTCGGGTGTGTGGAGTTTCAGACGACCTTGCGTTTGACGGTCGATATGCAGGGCAAGGCTGTTTGGGGAGGTGGGATGGTGGGTCAGGCTGCCGCTGTATTGTTCCAGCGCGGCGGTTAGCGATCGGTAGTGCATGGGGTGTCCTTTGTAAGGCGTTCAGCGATAACTGATGACAATCATCGTACTGCCGTCTTTATTGTGGTAATACGCGCCCGCATTGCCCCAGGTGAATTGACGGCATTTGCCGGATAACGATGCTTTAATGGAACAAGGGGCATCGCCCAGTTGTTTATCCAGCCATCGATCAAACTGTTTTCTACGTTGCAATTCGTGCTTCTCCGACCATGCTGCCCAGCTATTGTCCTCGCCTATCGGGCAGAAGAATATGGATAAGCGCTCCAGCCGTTGCTGCTCGAATTGGACGGTAAGGGTGTATTGTTCGGACTGTTTGGTAAATGACAAACTGAAAAAGGTTATTCCCGCTTGCAGATGATTCGGGCTGGATTTTGGGAAGGATGCAATCCAGTCATCAAGCGTGGTGAGTGCGCCAATAATGTTGCCGTCCGGTAGGGTGATGCTGCCGTTTTCAGGGTTTATCTTCATCGGTTTGAATTCTCAAATGTATAGTGGATTAACTTTAAACCAGTACGG
>NZ_KV800981.1:16601-37499 GCF_001810355.1 Neisseria sp. HMSC074B07
CTTGTCCTGATTTAAATTTAATCCACTATAGTTTTCAGACGACCTAAGGCCATGTTCGTTTTATCACGCCTTTAAGCCGCACGATTTTTCATTTCACCCACAACCGTCCCTGTCTCGCTAAATTCAAAGTCGCCAGCAACAGTAACATCACCAAGCCGGAGCCTGCGGTGGCGAGGAAATAGCCTAAAAACAGTAAACGCTGTTCGGCGATCAAATGGAAGCCGCAGCCTGTCATTGCCGCCAAACCGAATGAGAAACCCCAAAAGCTGGGGCTGAAACCCTGTTCCAGCATCCAAGGCAGAAGGCGCAGCAGCAACAGGAATTGCAGGCAGCCGTAGCCGATTAAAAGCAGCGAGAAGGTATCGATGTGCCCGCCCGATACGGCAAAATAGGTGCCACAGCCGACAAAAGCGGGCGCAAGTTGAATGCCGACAATACCGCGCACAGGGGCGTTGACGGGTGTACCGGTGCGCAAACGGCTCAATATGGCGGCTTCCAAGCTAAGCCATGAAAACAGTCCCGCGCCCAAAAACAGCCAAGCGTAATCCGATAAACCCAATGCCGCCATTGCGGTCGCGCTGACAAAATTGGTGGCAACGGTGGGCAGGTAAACAATCGGCGTGGTGGCATCAAGGGTATGGACGCCGCGCCACAAGCCGCCTGCACGGTACATGGCAAATGCTAACTGTCCCGCCGTTCCCAGCAAAATCAACCCTTTTGCCAGTAGCGTTTGATAGGGTGAGGCTGCCAAACCCGCCAGCATCGTGGTAATCGGAATCGCACTGATGAAACAGCATTGCACCAAATCCTGCAAATCCTGCAAAAATTCGGGGCGGAAAAAACGGATTTTGATGATGTAGGCAATGACCAGCAGCAGCCAAAGCGCAAAGGCGGCAGCTAACAGCGTTTCCGCAGCCCAAGTCGGCAAAAGCCCGATATGCGCGCCGTAACGCCACGACAAACCGAGCGCGAAAAGCCCCAACGGCATGCTGAAATAGCTGAGGGGGACGGGAAATTTTTTGGTACTCATATTGTGATGTGTGTTTTAAGGAAAGGCGGTAGTATAGCCGATTCAAATCGGTAAGCGCAGCTTGGGTTGAGGCCCGATAAAGACGTTAAATCTGTCTGAAGTATCGGGTTTCAGCATGAGCCGTATCAGGTAGGGATATGCTGATGTTTGAGTTTATAAATTCGGCTTTCAGACGACCTGAAAGTAAGCGGAAACAGACAATATAGTGGATTAACTTTAAATCAGGACAAGGCGGACGAAGCCGCACAGTACAGACAGTACAGAACCGATTCACTTTGGTGCTTCAGCACCTTAGAGGAATCGTTCTCTTTGAACTAAGGCGAGGTAACGCCGTCGGTTTAAAGTTAAGCCACTATAAATGTCGCTTGAGCCTTCTTGGTTATCAGGCAGCCTCTTTATCATACATTTCCCGCAACACCTCCGTCAGCCAGTCGAACACCTTTAATACGCGCCCGGAAGTTACTGTGCGTTGCGGGCGGTAGATGTAGAGTTGCCACGAGCGGCGCGGGATTTCGGGAAAGAGTTCTAGCAGTTCGCCGTTTTGCAGGTGGATTAGGCACAGATGTTCCGGGATATAGGCGGCAACGCTGCCTGCCAGTGCGGCGGCGAGTTCGTTGGCAGGGTCGTCTGTGATGAAACGGATGTTTTTTGGAAAAACGTGCATTTCTGCGTTGAGCGGCCAGCCCCACGGGCGGTTGGTGTTGGCGTTAATGAGCGACGATGCGGGGAAACGGCCGGTTAATTCGTCTAGGTTTTGCGGCGTGCCGTGGCGGGCGAGATAGGCGGGGGAGGCGACGATTTTGTCGGTGGTGTCGCAGATTTTGCGGACAATCATCAAATCTTCTGCCTGTGTCCCGATGCGGATGCCGATGTCGAGTTGGTTTTCCACCGTGTTAAGTTTGGCGTCATTGCTGCGCCAATCGATATAAAGTTCGGGATAGTCGGCGCATTTTTCCAGCAGGCGGGCGAGTATGCGGCCGTTATCGCTCCACTGCGGTACGGTAATGCGGACGATGCCGCGTATCTCGTCTTTTTCTTTGGCGGCAGAAAACAGGTTTTCGCTGTCGGCAAGGAGCTGCTGGGCGCGCGGCAGGAAGGCTGCGCCAAACTCGGTCAGGTGGATATTGCGTGTGTTGCGGGTAAAAAGCTGTTCGCCGAGGTGTTGTTCCAATTCGGCAATCACACGCGTTACCACCTGCGGCGAAACGGACAGGCGCAGCGCGGTTTCGCGGAATTGCAGGGTCTCGGCGGCGGAGCAGAAGTATTTTAGGGCGTTGAGTTTGTCCATTTTGATTTTCAAGGGATTGGTTCAGGTCGTCTGAAAACCTTTTCAGGCAGCCTGCACCTTAATTGTTCCATATTCTAGAATTAACAATTCAGATTTTATTCATTGTTTGCCAAACAGTCCATCCCTATAATGCACTCATTCGATAAGCAAATAACGGAGCAACCCCATGAAAAATCAAGCTAAAAAATCATTCCTGAAAACTGCTGCCGCAGCCGCCGTTGCATTGACTTTGTCCGGCCCTGCGCTGGCAGACGTGTCCATTACCCCGATGAAAGGAGTTCAAACTATGCAGCTTACCCAAGAATGGGACAAAATTTTCCCCCGGTCCAATAAAGTGGAACACCACAAAGTAACATTCAAAAACCGCTACGGCATCACATTGGTTGGTGATTTGTATGTGCCGAAAAACATCCGTTCAGGCCAGAAACTGCCCGCAATTGCGGTGGCCGGCGCGTTCGGTGCGGTGAAGGAGCAATCCAGCGGTCTATATGCCCAAGCGATGGCAGAACGCGGTTTTGTAACCTTGGCGTTTGACGGTTCGTTCACCGGCGAATCGGGCGGCGAGCCGCGCAATATCGCATCGCCCAAAATCAATACCGAAGACTTTTCCGCTGCCGTTGATTTCCTCGGCCTGCAAAACTTCGTGAACCGCGAACAAATAGGCATCTTGGGCATTTGCGGCTGGAGCGGCATGGCGTTGAACGCCGCTGTGGGCGATACCCGTATCAAAGCCGTCGCCACCAGCACCATGTACGACATGACCCGCGTGATGGCCAACGGCTACGAAATCAACATGAAGCAGAACGCACAAGGCGGCTACGACCGCGCCCCCGCGCAAACTGCCGAAGCGCGCTACCAAGCCAAACAGGGCATGAACACCCAACGCTGGGCAGACGCGGAAAACGGCACGCCGTCGCACGGCAGCCCCGACAACCACCTGCCTTCGCAAGACAAATTGACCACCGACACCCCGCAGTTTGTACGCGAATATTCGGGCTTCTACAAAACCCAACGCGGCTACCACCCACGCTCCGTCAATTCCAACGGCGCATGGTCGCAAACCACCCCGCTGGCGTTCATCAACATGCCGATTCTGCAACGCGCAGGCGAGTTGAAAGCCCCCGCCTTAATCGTTCACGGCGAAAAAGCACACTCACGCTATTTCAGCGAAGACGCGTTCAAATCGCTGGGCAGCCAAAACAAAGAGCTGTACATCGTGCCGGGTGCGAACCACACGGATTTGTATGACAACACCCGAGGCAAGATTCCGTTTGATAAGTTTGAGCAGTTCTTTAAAGCGAATCTGCATTAAGGTCGTCTGAAAGGCTACCTGAGAGCGTAAAAGCAGCCTGCACTTTTTTGTAACGAGTGCAGGCTGCTTTTTATTTTTCAGACGACCTTTTCAGATTTCGAGGTCGTCTGAAAAAGCAAATGCGGCGGCTGTATCAAACAGGTTTGCGGAAGGTAATGCAGTAAAAGCGGTTGTTCCACAGCAGCCGCGTTTTCTTTTCCTGCACGGTTTCGGGGATGCAGTTTTCGATTTGTGTCAGATCGAAATCGGTGTCTTGGAAGTAGTTCCGCGTGAATAGGCTTTTTTTGTATTGTTGTTGGATGAAGTCGGTGGTTTCGTCTGCAATCATGATTTTGGTGCCGGGCTTGGCGACGCGCAGCATTTCGTTGATGGCTCTTTGCTTGTCGCTGAAAAAATTGATGCCGCCCACATGGAATACGACGTCGAACATATTGTCGGCAAAGGGTAAGTCTTCGGCGTTGCAGTGTACCAAATCCAAGCCTGCCGCTTTTTTCCGCCATACGTTGCGGCAGCGTTCCAACATGCCGAGCGATAGGTCGGCGCCGGTTAAATCCAGCGCGGCGGGGTCGATGTCGGCGGGCAGGTGGTTTAAATCGGTACCTGTGCCGATGGAGACGTAGAGCGCGGTGCAATCCTGCCGCCATTCCAGTTCGTCCATCAGGCTGCGCCGTGTCTCGTTGATGCTGTTGCCGTATCTGAGGCGGGCTATCCAGCGTTCGCCGAAATCGTACCAACGGGCGAGGCGGTTGTACATGTTCATGTATTTGGCGTTGTCGCCCGTTACGTTGTCGGAGTCGAGGCACAACAAGATGCCGTCTTGTTCGGGCGGAAGCGGGTTTTGTAAGGCGGGTTTGAGCTTTTGGATGAGCTTGGCGGAAGGCATGGTGCTTCTCCTGTTGAGGGTTGAGCGATGCGTATCTTGAGTCGGGATTCGACAAGGCCGTTAAAACATTGGATTCATCTGTCCAACTTATCCGGCGGGGTCGTCTGAAAGCTTGATTGTGGTGAACAGGCAATTTTAGGGTGGCTGCGCTGTCTGAAATAAAGGCCGTCTGAAATCGTGTTTCAAACGGCCTTTTGACATAGTTTAAGACAAGAGGGGATTAGAACTTGCTTTTGATGTCGTCAATCAGGTTTTCGGCTTTTTCTTTTGCCTCGCTAACCAGATGTTCTGCTTCTTCTTTGCCTTTTTTCAATACGTCGCTTGCTTTTTCCTCAATGTCGGCGGCAACTTCTTTGACTTTGCCGATGCCTTGTTGGATCACGCCTTCTGCTTGGAGTTTGGGATCGTCTAAGAGTTCTCCGGCTTTCTCTTTTACATTACCGCTGATTTGGTCTAATTTACCGCTCATGGTTTATTTCCTTGATGTTTATGTTGATCGAGAACCCACTATAGTCTAATCGGGAGCGTGTTGCAACTTGAGAGGTCGTCTGAAAATCTGTTTCAACAAAATGAAAACCGTTTTTCAGACGACCTGAATCATTTGCCCTTATCGTTTATCAAACCGTTTTTCTGTAAATAATCCCGCGCTACGTCCGCCGGTTTTTCTCCGCCCACTTTCACGCGGTAGTTCATTTCGGTCATTTCGGCTTCGCTGATTCTGCCTGCCAGTTTGTTCAATGCATTCACGACGTCGGGATGCTGTTCGGCAAACTCGGTTTTCATCAGCGGCGCGCCTTGGTAGGAGGGAAAAAGGGCGATGTCGTCTGAAAGGACGGCGAGGCGGTATTGTTTGAGGTCGCTGTCGGTGGAATAGGCTTCGACGAGGTCGATTTTGCCGTTTAGCAGGGCGGTGTAGCGCAGGGCGGGTTCGAGCGTCGAGAGGTGGTTAAACTGTATGCCGTGTTGTTGCAGACCCTTGTAGCCGTCGGCGCGGTCGGTAAATTCGAGGGTAAAGCCGGCGCGGATTTGGTTTTGCACGCGTTTGAGGTCGGAGATTTTGTGCAGGTTGTGCGCGGCGGCGTAGTCTTGGCTGACGGCGAGGGCGTAGGTGTTTTGGTATGCCATCGGCGGCAGAAAGGTCAGCCGGTGTTGTCGGACAAGCAGGTCTTTGGCGGTTTGGTAAGTCTGTTCGGGCGAAAGGCGGCGGTTTTGCTGTTCGGCAGGGACTTTGACCAGACTTTCAAGGACGGTACCGGTAAATTCGGGATAAATATCAATTTCGCCGCTGTTTAAGGCATTAAACAGAAATGAAGTTTTGCCGAAATTGGGTTTAAGCATCACTTGCGCGCGCGGATTATTTTCTTCAATCAACTGTTTGTACATATTGATGAGGATGTCGGGTTCGCTGCCGAGCTTGCCTGCGATGGTGATTTTTTGTGCGGATGGGTTCGTTTGAAAAATCGGTGCCAAACCGATGGCGATAAGGATGGCAAGCAGGGCGGCGGTAATCGGCATTTTGTGTTTGGACTTTTGCAGTATGCCGATGCCGCCGCTGACCAATACGGCGAGCAGGGCGGACAACAGCGCGCCGGTAAACGTCATCGCCATGTTGTTGCGGTCGATGCCGAGCAAAATCAGGTTGCCCAAGCCGCCTGCGCCGATAAGCGCGGCGAGTGTCGCCGTGCCGATAATCAATACGGACGCGGTGCGGATGCCGGAAATCATGGCGGGCAGCGCCATCGGCAATTCAATGCGCCACAACGCCTGCCAACGGGACAAGCCGAACGCGGTGTGCGCTTCTTTGATGGCGGGATCGATTTGGCTCAAACCAAGATAGGTGTTTTGAAAAATCGGCAATAGGGCATAGAGCGTCAGCGCAATCAAAACCGGCGGCGAACCGATACCGACAAAGGGAATCAGCAAGCCGAGTAGGGCGAGGGACGGAATGGTTTGCAGGATATTGGTTACCTGCAAAACACCTTCCGCCCAACGCCGTTTGTCCGCCAGCCACACGGCCAGCGGCACGGCCAGCGCGACGGCGCAAAGCAGGGCAATCAGGGAGAGGCGGAGGTGTTCAAGCGTCGCCTGCCACAGTTCGGCGGGCGGAACGGGGAGAAAATCGGGCATAAAGAATTGTCGGAATTGAAAATATTTCCGACAGTATAGCGTAAGGGGCAAAGAAGAGAAAAAGGTCGTCTGAAAATCCGTTTTCAGACGACCTTTGCTTATGGAAAATGCCTTACATCACATCCAACACGTCAATGCCCAGCAAATCCAAGCCTTGTTTCAGCGTGTCGCCGGTGAGCTTTGCCAGTTGTAGGCGGCTGTTGCGGGTTGCACCTTCGGCTTTGAGTATCGGGCAGGCTTCGTAGAAGCGGCTGAACAGGGTGGCGGTTTGGTAGAGGTAGGCGGCGAGGTAGTGCGGATATGCCGTGTCCGCCACGCTTTGCAGCACGTCTTCGAATTTCAGAAGCTCGGCGGCAAGCTGTTTTTCCAGCGGTTCGGTCAAAACGGTTGACGCGGTCGCGTCCCATTCGCCGGCTTTGCGGAACACGCTTTGCACGCGGGTGTAAGCGTATTGCAGGTAGGGGGCGGTGTTGCCTTCAAACGAGAGCATGGCGTCCCAGTCGAACACATAATCGCTGGTGCGGTTTTTGCTCAAGTCGGCATATTTGACTGCGCCGATGCCGACGGTTTTGCCGATTTTCGCCGCTTCGTCTGCGCCCAATTCGGGATTTTTTTCTTTCACCAAAGCGATGGCGCGTTCGACGGCTTCGGTCAGCAGGTCAACCAGTTTTACGGTGTCGCCACTGCGCGTTTTGAACGGTTTGCCGTCTTTGCCCATCATGGTGCCGAAGCCGATAAACTCGGCTTTTGCATTTTCCGGCAGATAGCCTGCTTTGCGGGAAGTGGTGAAAAGTTGTTCGAAGTGCAGGGCTTGGCGGTGATCGACGACGTACAGCAGGCGGTCGGCTTTCAGACGGCCTATGCGGTAGCGCAGGCACGCCAAATCGGTGGAGGCGTAGAGGAAGCCGCCACCTTGTTTTTGCACGATAAATGCGGCGGGTTCGCCTTCTTTGTTTTTAAACTCGTCCAAGAACACGACTTTCGCGCCGTCGTCTTCGACCGCCAGACCTTTTTGAACCAAATCATCGACCACGGGCTGCAAATCGTCGTTGTATTTCGATTCGCCCGCCACGTCTTCGGGGCGCAGCTTCAAGCCCAGCGTGTCGTAAACGGCTTGGGCGTGCGAGAGCGAAATATCGACAAACTGTTTCCACAACGCCAACACGGTTTCATCGCCGCCTTGCAGCTTCACAACGTATTCGCGCGCGGTGTCGGCAAAGGCGGGGTCTTCGTCAAAGCGCACTTTGGCGGCGCGGTAAAACTGCTCCAAATCCGCCAACTCAAACGCGGCATTATCTTTTTGCTGCTCAACCAAATAAGCAACCAACATGCCGAATTGCGTACCCCAGTCGCCGACGTGGTTTTGGCGGATGACGGTGTTGCCCATAAATTCCAATACGCGCGAAATGCTGTCGCCGATGATGCTGGAACGCAGATGGCCGACGTGCATTTCCTTTGCCAGATTGGGCGAGGAATAGTCGATGACGACGGTTTGCGGTTTGTCGGTTTCCGCTATGCCGAAACGCGTGTCATTCAAAGCCGCATGAATGTTCTGGGCGAGAAATTCGGGGCGCAGACGCAGGTTGATAAAGCCGGGGCCGGCCACTTCCGCGCTTTCAATCACGGCGTTGTCCGCCAATGCTTCGACGACCTTTTGCGCCAATTCGCGCGGATTTTGTTTGGCTTTTTTCGCCGCACCCATCACGCCGTTGATTTGGAAATCGCCGTGTTCGGCGTTTTTGGTCGGCTGCAAAACAACGGGGCTGTCGGCGATGCCTGCGGCGGCAAAGGCGGCGGTGGCTTCGCGTTCGACGGTTTGATGTAGGTTCATGAAGATCGGTCTTTCGGTTAAATTCAAATCAGGCGGTATTTTAAAAGAATTTGGGGTGTTGAAACAGGGCTAAGGTGAAAGGTCGTCTGAAAACCTTGGATTTGGGTTTTCAGACGACCTTTTGCGCAGAGAAGAGATAGGTTAATGCCAACGGCTGTCGTTTTCACATGGAATGCCGTCATGATCACCGTCCATTTTGGTATTCGGACAGAATTTAACGAAGAATTCTGCCTCACTTAAGGAAGTCATTTGGGAACAATATTGACGACCATCGCATTTGAATTCGTTTTTTGATGTTGAAGAGACAGAGGAGTGATCAGATTTTTGGGTGTCCGTAGATTTATGTTTAGCATTTGTACGACCACGGCTGTTGACCGCATCCAACCACTCTTCGCGTTCGGCTTTTATTTTGGCTGCAACTTCTTCCACCATCGTCTTCGGCGGTGCGGCCGCTGCCGCTTGTGCCTGTTGCTGGTATTTCTGCCAGTAATCCCGGCCGAACCATCCGCCGGCGGCAAGCAGGGCGATGATGGGGATAATCAGCAAGAGCTTGGAAAAGGTTTTTTTATACGGCTCAGGTTCGGTGTCGAAAAAGTCGAATTCATCGACACAGTCAAGGGAGAAGCAGATATTTTCGGCTTCGTCGCGTCCGCGTCTGCCTTTGACAATGTCGAATGAGACGCGTTGGCCTTCGGCAGGCGGACGTGTCAGTGTGGTAAAGGCGGAAAGCGGGGCGAACACTTCTGTACCCATGCTTTCTTCGCGGATGGCTCCAAATTGGCGGTTGTCATTCCAGCGTGTAATCGTACCGTAATAGCGCATATTTTTATGTAATTTGAATAGTTGTTGTTTGGGTTGTATTTTAAACGAAATCTGTAAAGGAACAAGGGGAGCGGTTGATATTTAAATGTAAATTCTATGCCATCGGGAACGGCAGGTTTCAGACGACCCCTGTCAGGCCGGCATGATTCGGTAAGGAGAGTGATGTTTTAAACAAAAAAGGAAACATATCGTTTCCCTTTTCTGTTATTCAATAACGTAACCTTCTTTATCCCAATTTGTCTTTTTCACTATTTGGTCGTTGGCGTAAACCGTTTCGGACTTTTTGGCTCCGTCGTCATACCATTCCAAGACAACGCCGTTGCGTTTGCCGTTGGTAATGGTAATTTCAGAAAGGGCGCGGCCGTTTTCGTCCCAACTCATGATTTCGGTCGGTTTGTCGTTGACCATGGTCATTTCGGTTTTCGGGCTGCCGTTGGGATACCATTGCTTCCAGTAGCCGTTTGCCTTGTCGTGTTTGAACTGGATTTCGCTTTCTTTCGTGCCGTTGCGGTAATAGCGTGAGCCGACGCCTTCGCTCAAGCCGTTCAGATAGGGCATGACTGCCGATTTTTTACCGTTGGGGTACCAGTTGGTCCATTCGCCGTTCGGCTTGCCGTTGCGGTAGCTGCCGATCATTTTCTTTTGCCCGTTGAAATGCCAGAGTGTCAAAGTACCGTTGTTGAGGACGGGAACGAAGGTTTTGATCTGCGCCGCCGGTATTTCATACGGGTCGGAATATTTTTTCATGGACGGATAGTAAAAGTCCTGCACTTGCGCTACGCCGGATTCGACGGTGTATTGGCGGACGTAAGCTACCGATGACATTGTGGCGGTAATTTTGCCGTTTTGATTGAAATAAACGGAATGGGTTTGTGCCGAAGCTTGAAGCGACGCGCCAAGCAGGATGCAGGCGGTCAGGCTGTTTGTCCAAAAGTGGTTCATTGTCTGGTTGTTCCGATGTGGCGGAGATGTAAATAATAGGTATTTAGTTGAGTCGTCAAGTCGATAATATTTGAATAAAGCATATTCCGGCTGTTATTCGTCATTATAATCCATCAGGTCATGCGGGTTAAATATAATATTTTTATGAATGCTTATTTAAATACAGACAATAAATATAAGAAATGGTTCCGATTGGAATATTGATTTTGTGTGTAGGGAGGTCGTCTGAAAACAGATTAAACGGATATGTTCAACGTTAATAATATAGTGGATTAACTTTAAACCAGTACGGCGTTGCCTCGCCTTGCCGTACTGTCTGCGGCTTCGTCGCCTTGTCCTGATTTAGTTAAGCCACTATAGTGGTTTGGGGCGAGCACAATCATGAAAATACGGCCGAAAACCTATATGCAGAAGATTTTCGGCCGTATCAAAATCAGCAAGGGATTATTCCAATCCCAGCAATTGCTCTCGGGTCAGCAAGAATACGAATCCGTCGCCGCCGCTGGTTTCCAGCCAAGTGAACGGCAGCTCGGGATAGGCGGCTTCCAATACGTCGCGGTTGTGTCCGATTTCGACCAACAATACGCCTTTGGGATTGAGGTATTTGGCGGCGTGCAGCAGGATTTGACGGGTGGCGTCCAAACCGTCTTCGCCGCTGCCCAAGGCGAGTTCGGGTTCGTGCAGGTATTCGTCTGGCAGCATATCGACTGATTCGGCATCGACATAGGGCGGGTTGGAAACGATCAGGTCGTATGTGCCTTCCAAACCTTCGAACAAATCGGTGTGAATCAGGTTGATGCGCTCTTCCAATCCATAATCTTCGATGTTGATGGCGGCTACTTCCAGCGCATCCAAGCTCAAATCGACGGCGTCAATTTCAGCGGCGGGGTAGTGGTGTGCCATTTGAATGGCGAGGCAGCCGCTGCCGGTACACAAATCCAATGCGCGGTGAACCAATTCGGGGTGTTCTATCCATGGGGTAAGGCTGTCGCCGAGCAGTTCGTAAATAAACGAACGCGGTACGATAACGCGTTCGTCAACATAAAAATCGAAATCGCCTTGCCATGCCTGATGTGTGAGGTAGGCTGCGGGGATGTGTTCGACTGCGCGGCGTTCCAGTACTGCCAACACTTCTTCTTTCTCGCTTTGCAGCAGCTTGGCGTCAAGGTAAGGTTCCAGCGTGTCCAGCGGTAGGTTGAGGGTGTGCAGGATGAGGTAGGCGGCTTCGTCGTGCGCGTTGTCCGAGCCATGCCCGAAAAACAAACCGGCATCGTTGAAACGGCTGACGGCGAAACGCAGGATGTCGCGGACGGTGGTCAATTCTTGGGCTGCTTGGGTAAACATATCGCACTCTCAAATAATGTAAATTAATGTTTGCATTATAACAGCAAGGTCGTCTGAAAACGGTGTTTACTTGAATATAACGTTTTCAGACGACCTCGATAAACATGGTTCAATCTCAATCCACCCCGCGAGCGCGGTTTTCATGGAATTGCGCCTGCCAATCGGCAAATTTCCCTTGCTCGATGGCTTCGCGCATTTCCGCCATGATGACTTGGTAGAAATGCAGGTTGTGGATGGTGTTGAGTTGCGCGCCCAAGATTTCGCCGGCGCGGTGCAGGTGGTGCAGGTAGGCGCGGCTGAAGTTTTGGCAGGCGTAGCAGGTGCAGCTTTCGTCTATCGGGCGTTTGTCGAGCTTGTGTTTGGCGTTTTTGATTTTCAAATCGCCGAAACGGGTGAACAGCCAGCCGTTGCGCGCATTGCGGGTGGGCATGACGCAGTCGAACATGTCCACGCCGTGCGCCACGCCGTAAACGAGGTCTTCGGGTGTGCCGACGCCCATCAGGTAATGCGGTTTATGTTCGGGCAACATCGGTCCGACGGCGCGCAACATGCGGTACATTTCGGGTTTGGGTTCGCCGACAGACAGCCCGCCGATGGCAAGCCCGGGGAAGTCGAATTGTTCCAAGCCGCGCAGCGATTCTTCGCGCAAATTCTCATACATCGCGCCTTGCACGATGCCGAACAGTGCATTCGGGTTCTTCAAATCTTCAAAGGCTTTTTTGCTGCGTTCTGCCCAACGCAGGCTCATTTGCAGGGATTTTTGCGCCTGTTCGTGCGTTGCTTCGCCCGGTGTGCATTCGTCCAACTGCATCACAATGTCGGAATTGAGTACGGTTTGGATTTTCATGGAGATTTCGGGCGAGAGGAAGAGTCTGTCGCCGTTGATCGGGCTTTGGAAGGTACAGCCTTCTTCAGTGAGTTTGCGCATATCGGAGAGCGAAAAAACCTGAAAACCGCCCGAGTCGGTCAAAATCGGTTTGTCCCAGCCGATAAAATCGTGCAGGCCGCCGAATTGTTCGATGACTTCCAAACCGGGACGCAGCCATAAATGGTAAGTGTTGCCCAAAATAATTTGTGCCTTGATATCGTGCAGGTTTTGCGGATTCATTGCCTTAACCGAGCCGTAAGTGCCAACCGGCATGAATACGGGTGTTTCGATTTTGCCGTGGTTCAGTTCCAGCGTGCCGCGTCGGGCATGACCGTCTTTTTTATGTAAGGTAAATTTGAGCATAGGTTGTATCTATAAATGTAGAAAACGGCGTGCGAAGCCGCCGTGCAGTCAAACGATTGAGGTAAAAACGCGATTATAAAGGATTTTCATCGCAATAGCGGTGTTTGAATATTTCAGATGACCTTATTCGTATCGAGATGTTCACTGTTGAAAATGTTTCAAAAAAATCACAATGTTCCGACAATGTCGTCTGAAACCTTGTTTTCATGCTTGCCATTGCGTCAAAGTATCGTCTATAATCCGAACCCTATTAAACAGGCACGTAGCTCAGTTGGTTAGAGCACCACCTTGACATGGTGGGGGTCGTTGGTTCGAATCCAATCGTGCCTACCAAATTTCCCAAACGGCATTTATGCCGTTATTTTTTAATGTTTTGGAGCTTTTTGATGTTGAACATTACCTTGCCGGACGGCTCAGTCCGCCAATACGAATCGCCCGTTACCGTGGCACAGATTGCCGCGTCTATCGGAGCAGGTTTGGCGAAGGCGACGGTGGCGGGTAAGGTAAACGGCAAATTGGTCGATGCGTGCGATCCGATTACCGAAGATTCAACCGTCCAAATCATTACCCCGAAAGACCAAGAAGGCGTTGAAATCATCCGTCACTCTTGCGCCCACCTTGTCGGTCACGCAGTCAAGCAGCTCTATCCTAATGCAAAAATGGTTATCGGCCCCGTCATTGAAGAGGGCTTTTATTACGATATCGCAACGGAAAAACCGTTTACGCCTGAGGATGTTGCCGCTATCGAAGCGCGTATGAAAGAATTGATTGCTCAGGATTATGATGTAATCAAAATCATGACTCCGCGCGCCGAAACCATCAAAATTTTCCAAGATCGCGGCGAAGAATATAAACTGCGCCTGATTGAAGATATGCCCGAAGTTGAAGCAATGGGTATGTATCATCATCAGGAATATGTTGATATGTGCCGCGGTCCGCACGTTCCGAACACACGCTTCCTGAAAAACTTCAAGCTGACCAAGCTGGCAGGTGCATACTGGCGTGGCGACAGCAATAATGAAATGCTGCAACGTATTTACGGCACCGCTTGGGCGACAAAAGACGAATTAAAAGCCTATATCCAGCGTATTGAAGAAGCAGAAAAACGTGACCACCGCAAATTAGGCAAGCAACTGGATTTGTTCCACTTGCAGGACGAAGCACCGGGTATGGTGTTTTGGCATCCCAAAGGTTGGGCTTTGTGGCAGACCATTGAGCAGCATATGCGCAAAGAGCTGAATGCCGCCGGTTACAAGGAAGTCAAAACTCCTCAAATCATGGATAAAACCTTTTGGGAAAAATCCGGTCACTGGGATAACTACAAAGACAATATGTTCGTAACCAGTTCGGAAAAGCGCGAATACGCGGTTAAACCGATGAACTGCCCGGGACATGTTCAGATTTTCAATAACGGTCTGCGCTCGTACCGCGATTTGCCAATGCGTTTAGCAGAATTTGGTTCTTGCCATCGCAACGAGCCGAGCGGTGCATTACATGGACTGATGCGTGTCCGCGGTTTTGTACAAGACGATGCGCATATTTTCTGTACCGAAGATCAAATCGTCAGCGAAGCGCGGGCATTCAATGAATTGCTGGTTCGTATTTACAAGCAATTCGGTTTCCATGATGTGTCCGTCAAACTTTCACTACGTCCTGAGAAGCGCGCCGGTTCAGACGACGTATGGGATAAGGCAGAACAAGGTTTGCGCGAAGCATTGACTGCTTGCGGCGTGGAATGGGACGAATTGCCGGGTGAAGGTGCGTTCTACGGACCTAAAATCGAATATCACGTCAAAGACGCATTGGGACGTTCTTGGCAGTGTGGTACGCTGCAGCTGGATTTTGTGTTGCCGGAACGCTTGGATGCAGAATATGTAACCGAAAATAATGACCGCGCCCGTCCGGTAATGTTGCACCGCGCCATTTTGGGTTCTTTGGAACGATTTATCGGTATTTTGATTGAAAACCATGCAGGTTCTTTCCCATTGTGGTTGGCGCCGGTTCAAATGGTGATTATGAATATCACCGAAAATCAAGCAGATTACTGCCGTGAAGTGGCTGCCAAATTGCAGGTTGCTGGCTTCCGTGTAGAGCTGGATTTGCGTAACGAAAAAATCGGTTACAAAATCCGTGATAACAGCCAATACCGCTTCCCTTATCAAATCGTTGTCGGCGATAAAGAGAAGCAAGAAAACAAAGTGGCCGTGCGCCGCAAAGCAGAAGACTTGGGTTCTTTGGATTTGGATGATTTCATTGCACAACTGCAGCAAGAAATCTCAGACGCCCTCGTCAACCATTAATTTTTATAGGAGTATTCATCATCGCTCAAGAACGCGAAGCACGAATCAATGGCGAAATTACCGCTAAAGAAGTGCGTTTAATCAGTGAGTCAGGCGAACAGCTTGGTGTTGTATCGGTTCGTGAAGCTTTGGCCATGGCCGAAGAGCAGGATGTGGATTTGGTAGAGATTTCCCCTACTGCCAAACCGCCTGTGTGCAAACTGATGGATTACGGTAAATATAAATACCAACAAGCCAAGAAACGCGACGAAGCCAAGAAAAACCAGAAGCAGGTACAAATTAAGGAAATCAAATTCCGTCCGGGTACCGATGAAGGCGATTATCAAATCAAAATGCGCAACATCAACCGCTTCTTGGCTGACGGCGATAAAGTCAAAGTCACGCTTCGTTTCCGCGGGCGTGAAATGGCTCACCAGCAACTCGGGGCGCAACTTTTAGAGCGCGTGAAAGAGGATTTGGCGGAAGTGGCTCAAATCGAATCCTTCCCTAAAATGGAAGGCCGTCAAATGGTGATGATGATTGCACCGAAGAAAAAATAAAGTTATAATTTTCAGCTTACTCCGATTGCCGCTTCGGAGTAAGCTTTTGATTGGCGGCAAAAACCGTGGCATTTTGGGTTCAAGTGTTTGAAACCAATGTTTTAAAACCCCCTGATGCCTTATCTAATAACGAATGGAGTTTTCCCATGCCTAAAATGAAAACCAAGTCTAGCGCGAAAAAACGCTTCAAAGTACTGGGTAACGGCGGTGTAAAACGCGCTCATGCGTTCAAACGCCACATCTTGACTAAAAAGACCACTAAAAACAAACGCCAACTGCGCGGTACCTCTATGGTAAACGATCGCGATTTGGCTTCTGTTGCTAAAATGTTACCCTACGCTTAAGGAGTTTAGAATATGCCACGCGTAAAACGCGGTGTAACCGCTCGTGCCCGTCACCAAAAAATCTTCGCGTTAGCCAAAGGCTACCGCGGTCGTCGTAAAAACGTATACCGCGTTGCCAAGCAAGCGGTAATGAAAGCCGGTCAATACGCATACCGTGACCGTCGTCAACGCAAACGCCAATTCCGTCAATTGTGGATTGTCCGTATCAATGCAGGTGCTCGTGAAAACGGTCTGTCTTACAGCAAATTTATGAACGGTCTGAAACGCGCCTCTATCGAAATCGACCGCAAAGTATTGGCTGATCTGGCTGTGTTCGATAAAGCCGCTTTTGCACAATTGGTTGAGAAAGCCAAAGCTGCTTTGGCTGCTTAATCCAAAAAAATTTGAAAAGGAAGCTACGGCTTCCTTTTTTCTTTGTTTGAAGAAAGTCTATGTGATTGATTTTCTTTCTTTAAAGCCTATTTTTTTGAATTGATTTGCGCTAAAATACGCCGATTCTATCAAACGGATTGGCCGTAAACGATAAAAGGTCGTCTGAAAAGTTTGGCAACACCAAACCATACAGGCGGCCTCATTGTTTCAGACGACCCATCATCAACCGACAGACGATAAAACCACTATGGAAAATGTAAACCGTATCGTTGCAGAAGGCATTGCCGCCGTAGAAGCAGCGCAAGACTTCAACGCTCTAGAACAAATCAAAGCCCGTTATCTTGGTAAAACCGGCGAATTGACCGGACTTCTGAAAACCTTAGGTCAAATGTCGCCTGAAGAGCGCAAAACCATAGGTGCGCATATCAATGAGTGCAAAAACCAGTTTCAGACGACCTTTAACAATAAACGCGATGCCCTCAACGAAGCCAAACTTCAAGCCCAGCTTGCCGCCGAAGCACTCGATATTACCCTGCCCGGACGCGCGCAGGAAAATGGCGGTCTTCATCCCGTAACTCTGACCTTGCAGCGCGTGGTCGAACTCTTTCACGGCATGGGTTTTGAAGTGGCAGACGGCCCGGAAATCGAAGACGATTTCCACAACTTCCAAGCTCTGAACATTCCCGCAAACCATCCGGCACGCGCCATGCAGGATACGTTCTACGTTGAAAACGGCGATGTTTTGCGCACGCACACTTCCCCGATTCAAATCCGCTATATGCTCGACAAAAAAGAGCCGCCTATCCGCATTATTGCCCCCGGCCGCGTTTACCGTGTGGACAGCGATGCTACGCACTCGCCTATGTTCCACCAAGCTGAAGGTCTGTGGGTGGAAGAGGGTGTAACTTTCGCCGATTTGAAAGCCGTGTTTACCGATTTTATCCGCCGCTTTTTTGAACGCGATGATTTGCAAGTACGTTTCCGTCCGTCTTTCTTCCCGTTTACCGAACCGTCTGCCGAAATCGACATCATGGGCGAAAACGGCAAATGGCTGGAAGTCGGCGGCTGCGGCATGGTGCATCCCAATGTATTGAAAAACGTGAATATCGACCCCGAGAAATACACCGGTTTCGCCTTCGGCATCGGCCTCGACCGTTTTGCCATGTTGCGTTACAACGTGAATGATTTGCGGCTGTTTTTCGATAACGATTTGAACTTTTTGAAGCAGTTTGCGAAATGATTGTGCAGGCTGCCTAAAAGAAACTGCCCTAACAAAGTTAAAAAGCAGCCTACACTCCCAAGCAAACAGGTCGTCTGAAAATAAAATCTGATAAAAAGTTAATTAGTTGATTGAGAACATAACATGCAATTCTCCTACTCATGGCTGAAAACCCAAGCCGATACCGAACTTTCCGCCGATAAGCTGGAACATCTGTTAACCATGTCCGGCTTGGAAGTGGAAGAAGCCGAGACTGCCGCGCCTGCGTTTACAGGCGTGGTGATTGCCGAAGTGAAATCCGTTGAAAAACATCCTGATGCCGACCGTTTGAACGTTACCCAAGTCGATGCGGGTACAGGTGAGTTGGTGCAGATTGTGTGCGGTGCGCCGAATGTCAAAGCGGGCGTCAAAGTGCCGTGTTCGTTGCCGGGTGCGGTGTTGCCGGGCAATTTCAAAATCAAGCCGACCAAGATGCGCGGCGTGGTGTCGAACGGGATGTTGTGTTCCACCGATGAACTCGGTCTGCCTGACGACGGCGTGAACGGTCTGCACATTTTGCCGCAAGACGCGCCCGTCGGTGCAAACATCCGCGAATATCTGGATTTGGACGATACGGTGTTCACGCTGAAAATCACGCCGAACCGTGCCGACTGCCTGAGCATCAAAGGCATTGCGCGCGAAGTATCCGCGCTGACGGGTTGCGCGTTCAAGCAGCCTGTAATCCATGCCGCGCCAATCACGGGTAGCCGCAAACAGCCCGTGCAGATTGATGCGCCTACCGATTGCGGCCGCTTTATCAGCCGCGTGATTGAAAACGTGAACGCGCGCGCCGCTACGCCGGATTGGATGAAGCAGCGTTTGGAGCGCAGCGGTATCCGCAGTATTTCCGCTCTGGTGGACATTGGCAATTATGTGATGCTGGAAATTGGTCAGCCGATGCATGTTTTTGATGCCGACAAACTTTCAGGCAGCCTGCACATCCGCCGTGCGCGCGAAGGCGAAACGCTGGAATGCCTGAACGAGAAAACCGTCTCTCTGTCTGAAAACACGCTGGTAGTCGCTGATGAAAAAGGCGCGTTGAGTTTGGCGGGACTGATGGGCGGCGCGGCAAGCGCGGTTTCAGACGACACGCAAAATATCGTGCTGGAAGCGGCTTGGTTTGCGCCTGAAATCATCGCCGGAAAATCGCGCCAATACGGTTTTGGTTCGGATTCGTCGTTCCGCTTTGAGCGCGGCGTGGATTACCGTTTGCAGGCCGATGCCATCGAACGCGCTAGCGAATTGGTTTTGCAAATCTGCGGCGGTGCGGCAGGCGAAATGGTGGAAGCGCAGGGTGAATTGCCCGAAGCCAAGCAGGTCGAATTGCGTTTGGGTCGTCTGAAAACCGTGTTGGGCGTGGACATTCCTGCCGAACAGGTGGAAACCATTTTGCAGCACTTGGGCCTGCAACCTGAAAAAACGGCGGAAGGCTTCCGTGTTACCGCGCCGAGCTTCCGTTTCGACATCGAAATCGAAGCTGATTTGATTGAAGAAATCGGCCGCGTTTACGGCTATGAAAATATCCCCGACGATTACACGTCAGGTCGTCTGAAAATGTTGGCGCTGCCCGAAACACGCCGTCCGCGTTTTGCCGTTTATAACGAAATGGCGGCGCGCGGCTACCGCGAAGTGGTCAGCTACGCCTTCGTTGACGAGCAGTGGGAACACGACTTTGCCGCCAACGCCAACCCCATCCGCCTGCAAAATCCGCTGGCGGCGCAATATGCCGTGATGCGTTCCACGCTCATCGGCGGTTTGGTGGAAATTTTGCAAAACAATCTAAATCGCAAGCAAAACCGCGTGCGCGTGTTTGAAATCGCCCGCGTGTTCAGCAAGGATTCAGACGGCCAGTTTGTACAAAACGAACGCATCGGTGGCCTGTGGTACGGTGCGGCGATGCCCGAACAATGGGGCGAGAAAACGCGCAACGCGGATTTTTACGATATTAAGGCCGATGTAGAAAATCTGTTGAAAAACAAAGCGGTTGAGTTTGTCAAAACCGAACATCCCGCGCTGCATCCCGGCCGAGCCGCCAATATCGTTTCAGACGGCCAAGTCATCGGCTTTGTTGGCGAATTGCATCCGAAATGGCTACAAAAATACGACTTGCCGCAAGCAACGCTGGTATTTGAAATCGATATGGCAGCCGTATTGGAACGCGAAAAAACGCGTTATCAGGCAGTATCGAAATTTCAGCCGGTGCGCAGGGATTTGGCTTTTGTGATGCCTGAAACCATGACCCATGATGATTTGTTGGCCGCCTTGAACGGCGCGGCAAACAAGTTGGTACAGGAAATCAGCGTGTTTGACGTGTATCGAGGTACGGGCCTGCCTGAAGGGATGAAGAGCATGGCGGTTAAGGTGATTTTGCAGGATATGGAAAACACGCTGACGGATGAAACAGTCGAGCCGGTTATCGGAAAACTGATTGACGCGGCAACTGCTGCGGGAGCGCAACTTCGCAGTTAAAAAATAAATATTCGCTTGAATTTTAAATAGAAATTGGTAATAATCTGCACCTATTACAACAGAAGGTAATAATATGACACTAACTAAAGCCGAATTGGCCGATATTTTGGTAGATAAAGTCAGCAATGTAACCAAAAACGATGCCAAAGAAATCGTCGAACTCTTTTTTGAAGAAATCCGCAGCACTTTGGCACGCGGCGAAGAAATCAAAATTTCCGGTTTCGGTAATTTTCAGTTGCGCGACAAACCGCAACGTCCCGGCCGTAATCCGAAAACCGGCGAAGAAGTACCGATTACCGCCCGCCGCGTAGTCACTTTCCATGCCAGCCAAAAACTCAAAGGCATGGTGGAGCATTACTATGACAAACAACGCTAATCCCGTTATTCCTGCAAAACGTTATTTCTCGCTGGACGAAATGTGCGAACTGGTGCAAATCAGCCCGTCACAATTTGCCCAGTGGCAACATGAGAACGGTATCGTTGTCGGTTACGGCGGCGATCGTTACACCCGTTCCGATGTGGTGAAACTGATGAAGCTGAAAGATACCTTTGCGCCTTATGTCGACCGCTTCAGCCGTGATTCTTTGGATGCAAACGGTCATCCTGCTGCAAAGGCAGAAGAGGTTAGGAATAGCCTGAATCAAATCTTGGCAGATTTGGAAGCGCATTCATAATCGCCATTTCGTATTTCTGCGAAAAATAAAAAAAACCGACCTTTGAGAGGTTGGTTTTTTTATTGATGATGAAAAGTTTAACAATATATTTTTATGCCAATTTATAGTGGATTAAATTTAAATCAGAACAAG
>NZ_KV800981.1:37599-51986 GCF_001810355.1 Neisseria sp. HMSC074B07
AACGTCGTACTGGTTTAAAGTTAATCCACTATATCATCTTCCGTTTTTTCTGTTGCATGAACAATCGAACGGGACGACTGCCATTAGTAAAAAGGTCGTCTGAAAACTTTCAGACGACCTTTGAGAAAGTTAGGTGTCCAATTCAAACTACGCCTGTTATGTAAATAACACAGTGCTTTCTTGAAATATGAACAATCCTTTCTTTGAGAAAAACCATCTAAACTAAACCTTCAGATAACCTTAACTTATTCTTTGACTTTTATCTGATAAAATTCTTTCTGGTCCATACTTTCAAACCAGCCTACTGCTCCTCTTACATAATAAGATATTTCAATCTTAATATCCTGTTTGGTCTGTGGAGTTCCAGAAATATTCAATTTGTTATACCACATATTGGTAGGCTTTACAGTCAATCCCGAATTCGGAGGATCCATTTTCACCCTGAAATAATCGGGATAAGCAGCATATTTAGTTCTTAATTCTATGAAATATGGCTTATTTAATTCTGCGTCCGGTAATACCTGAACTTTATGCTTACCGGCAAAACAACCGGATAACGCTATTGCAGCCGAAAAGATAAATATTTTCCTTATCATAATTAAAATATGCTCCATAATTTACACTGATATTTCACAAAATTCTAAAATCGATTGCTCCAAAGCTGGCTTTTAGAAATTTTTCAGACGACCTTTGAGAAAGTTAGGTTTTCAATTCAACCTACGCCTGTTATGTAAACAACGCGGTGTTTCCTTGAAATATCAACATTCCTTTCTTAGGGGAAAGCTATCTAAACTAAACTTTCAGATAACCTTAAATCATTCTTTAACTTTTATCTGATAAAATTTCTTCTGTTCCTTATCTTCAAAAAAACCTACGGGTCCTCTTATTAAATATGATATTTCAATTTTAATATCCTGCTTCGCCCTTGGAGTCCCAGAAATATGAACCGTATCATACCAATTATCGATGGGCTTTACAGTCAACCCCGAATTCGGAGGATCCATTTTTACTCTGAAATTATCGGGATAAATAGCTTGATTGGCCACATTAAATTCTATGAAATATGGCTTATTAAATTCTGCATCCGGTAATGCCTGAACTTTATGTTTGCCGGCAAAACAACCGGATAATGCTATTACAGCCGAAAAGATAAATACTTTCCTTATCATAATTAAAATATGCTCCATAATTTACACTGATATTTCACAAAATTCTAAAATCGATTGCTCCAAAGCTGGCTTTTAGAAATTTTTCAGACGACCTTTGAGAAAGTTAGGTTTTCAATTCAACCTACGCCTGTTATGTAAACAACGCGGTGTTTCCTTGAAATATCAACATTCCTTTCTTAGGGGAAAGCTATCTAAACTAAACTTTCAGATAACCTTAACTCATTCTTTAACTTTTATCTGATAAAATTTCTTATGATCCTTCTTTCCCAATCCTAAAAATCCTCCTGGCCCTCTTATATAATAAGAGATTTCAATCGTAATATCCTGTTTGGTCTGTGGAGTTCCAGAAATATGAACCGTATCATACCATTCATCGATGGGCTTTACAGTCAACCCCGAATTCAGAGGATTCATTTTTACTTTGAAATAATCAGGATAAGTAGCTTGGTTAGCCACATTAAATTCTATGAAATATGGCTTATTTAATTCTGCATCAGGCAATGATTCGACTTTTGGTGTGACAGTACAGCTCGCAGTAAAGCAAGCTAGAGCAAATATAAACAATCTTTTCATTTTCTTTTTTCCTATGTTATTGCTTTAAAAATTATTGCTTCAAGTAAACAGTTTCAAATCCACTATATCTCCCCTGTTTGCCGGCCTACCAACGGACTTTCCCATACTATCCAGTGAGCCTTAAAATTTGGTGTCGTTGCCCCAGCAAAATATTTGGCGAACTTATCAGTTGCACGACACGCTAGTCTTGTATCGCGTATTTGTTGATTTCCGCCAATTTTTTCAGAGTGCTGCTACAAAGATAGGGGGAGATTATCTTATTGAAGTTACGTTTTCAGACGACCTCCTGAGACTAAACTCAATCCGCCACATCGATACACAAATATTTCAATTCCAAATATTCGTCCGCACCGTATTTGCTACCTTCGCGTCCCAGCCCGCTGCGTTTCACGCCGCCGAACGGTGCCGCTTCATTGCTGATTAAGCCGGTATTGATGCCGACCATGCCATATTCCAAGGCTTCGCCTACGCGCCATTGGCGGGCGGTGTCGGAGGTGAAGAGGTAGGCCGCCAAACCGTATTCCGTATCGTTGGCGGCCGCGATGACTTCGGCTTCGGTTGCAAAGCGGAACACGGGACACAACGGCCCGAAGGTTTCTTCGCGCGCCACCGCCATTTGCGCCGTTACGCCGCTTAAGACGGTCGGTTCGAAAAACGTTCCGCCCAATGCGCTGCGTTTGCCGCCGGTCAGGCAGACCGCGCCTTTGGAGAGCGCGTCGGCGATGTGCTGCTCGACTTTCTCCACCGCTTTTTCCTCAATCAGCGGCCCTTGGTTCACGCCTTCATCCAAGCCGTTGCCCAATTTGAGCATAGCCACTTTTTCACTTAATTTGCGGCAAAATTCGTCGTAAATACCGGATTGAGCGTACACGCGGTTGGTGCAGACGCAGGTCTGGCCGCTGTTGCGGAACTTGCTGGCCAGCGCGCCTTCGACGGCTTTGTCCAAATCAGCATCGTCAAACACGATAAACGGCGCGTTGCCGCCCAGTTCCAAACTGAGTTTTTTAATGTCCGCCGCGCTGTCGGCAAAAATTTTCGCGCCGACTTCGGTCGAACCGGTGAAGCTGATTTTGCGCACGGTCGGGTTCGTGGCAAATTCATGGCTGATTTCCGAAGCGCGACCACTGACGACGGGAAGCAAATCCTGCGGCACGCCCGCTTCGTAAGCCAGCAAGGCCAGCGCATACGCGCTCAGGGGCGTGAGCGACGCGGGCTTGACTATCATCGCGCAGCCCACCGCCAAAGCAGGCGCGGCCTTGCGCGCAATCATCGCGGACGGGAAGTTCCACGGCGTAATCGCAGCGGTAACGCCGACGGGCTGTTTCAACACGACCAATTTTTGCGACGCTTTCACGCTTGTCAGCACATCGCCGTCAATCCGCCGCGCTTCTTCGGCAAACCAGCGCACAAACGAAGCCGCATAATCGATTTCGCCGCGCGCCTCGGTCAGGCTTTTGCCCTGTTCCATCGTCATGATGCGCGCCAGTTCTTCTTTGTTTTCCTTCATCAGAAAATACCAACGCCACAACACATCGGCGCGTTCCAACGCAGTTTTTGCCGCCCATAATTTTTGTGCGGCCTCCGCCTTTTGAATCAGCAGCTTGAGGCCGTCTGAACGAGTCGTGCGAACAAACGCCAAAGTCTCGCCTGTCGCCGGATTATCGACTTTGATGCTGTATGGAATCGGGAGAAAAGAAATATCGGGATGGTTTAACAATGATGCAAAAGAATTCATGCCTGTCCTCGTGTGTATAGATGATGGATGGAAGTCATTATTCTCCTCATAGGATAAAAGCGCAAACTGCTTGAGCAGTTTGAGTCACATGAGAAAAAGAACCCAAAGTAGGTAGCTAAAAAGGTCGTCTGAAAATGTCTTATGGGCTTAGTTAGGACTTTTCGTTTGAATGGTAAGAAAGTGTTTTGACCGGCTGATAAGACATATTCAGGCAATTTTTATTTTTGAATTTCTTGTTTGCCTATATGGGTTATATAGAAATGGAATATTTTCATGTTAAACAATGGAATAAGTTTTTAAATCATTTTAACTATTGAATGCGGATATATCTGGCAAATGTTTGCATGCGCTTAAAAAGTTGTTAAAATCTCAAAAAATTATACAAATAATAATCAAAATTATTATATTTATATTCCAATCTGACTTGCGGCAAAACCTTTCCGAGGTCGTCTGAAAACTTTCAGACGACGCTGTCTGACATTCCGCCACACAAGGAATCCGTTATGAAGCCAGTCAAAATCAACACCCTTGCCGCCTGCATCGCCGTCATTGGTTTCTCTCCCATCATTTATGCTGCCGATAATACGCCAACCGTCATTCTCGATCCCGTTACCGTCAAAGGCACACGCAATAAAGATGAAATCGGTAAAAGCCGAGTTTATACCCGCGAAATCGTCAACCTCTACAAAGGCAAGGAAGATGTCGAAACCTTCAAAGGCAACACCGTATCCGACCTTTTAAGCGGTATGTCCGGCGTGTACAGCGGCGATGCGCGCAACAGCGGCGCGCTGGATCCCAATATACGCGGCGTGCAGGGGCAGGGACGGATTCCCGTTACCATCGACGGCACGGAGCAGGCGATTACCGTCTGGCGCGGCTACGCAGGCGCAAACAACCGCAACTACGTCGATCCCAACATCATCAGCAGCGTTTCCATCGAAAAAGGCCCTTCGTTCAGCCGCGATATGAAAAGCGGCATAGGCGGCTCCGTCGCCCTGAAAACCATAGATGCCGACGATATTGTCCCCGAAGGGCAGAAATACGGATTTGAAGTGAAGGCGGAGGCTTCCAATAATTCCATTAAGCGGCGTGAGAATGCTTATGAACATTCAGTCGATTATCGAACCTTGCCTGTTCCCGCAGTAGCGACGGGCGGTATTTGGCGTTCATTTTTTGACGATACCGACCGAATCGACCAGCGTTTCAACGGACGCAATAAATTTGGGGAGGATAAAGCCTACCGCATTGCCGCTGCCACCAAGCAGGACAATTTCGATGCCATGCTCGCCTATGCCTACCGCAGTAAAGGCAATTATTTTTCCGGCAAAAAAGGGGCGGAACGTTACGGCTATATCGGTCCTTGGACACAAGAAACTTTAGACGAATTAAAACGTCGTCAAGAAGAAGCCGCTGCCAAGGGCGAGAAATTTTACGGCAGTGAAAACATGCTGGGCGCACCCGATATTTCAAAAATCGGACTTTTCTACCATCCGGGCGGAGAAGTCAGCAATACTTCGCTCGAAACCAAATCATGGGTAGGTAAAACCACCTTCCGTCTGCCGAATCGCCAAACGCTCAAATTCGGCCTGCGCCATACCGATTCCACGTTCGGCGAAATCATGCCTTCGCGTATTATCGGCCCCATCAGTTGGGATGCTTCCGTCTTCAACAAAATTGCCGAATGGCCGCAGGCATGGGTCAAACAGCGTTCCTACAATATCGACTATTCGTGGAAGCCCGAGGGCAGCCGTTGGATAGATTTCGATGCCACGCTTTGGACGACACGCACCAAATCCAAAACCAATACCGCAGGCGGCTCGCCCGGCGATACCGTTTATGAAGATTTGGTATTTCAACGGGCATGGGATGAGTACGACAGATGGCAGAAATACACCCCCGCAGAGCGGCAGGAATTGCTGGATGCAGGCTTTGAAGCCCCAAAACCGCCCAAACCTGAAACGCCCAATACCAACGGACGCTTCAACACCATCGAAGGCAACGCCTATTACGCCCGTAACAACCGGACAGGTTTTCAATTCTCCAACCGTATGAAATTGAGCGACAAACTGTCGTTGACCTTGATGGGCGATTTTCAAAATGAGAAACTGACATCGCGCAATGATTTTTCAGACGAACTCGAAAGCGGCGGATACGACAAATACCGTGAAGAACTTGAAAACAGCACCATCAGGGCAAATTACGGATTAAACGAATTCGGCGTACCGCGCAACGGCAAACGGCGCGAATACAATCTGGGCTTCAATTTCCGCTATGAGCCGTTCCGCTGGCTGACGTTGACGGCAGGCGGGCGATATACCAATTTCCAACTTCAGGATAAAAGCAAACGTTTGGAAAGCGGTACATATAAAACCGGCTATCCATTAGAGATGAACAGGGGGATGAAATATTCGGTCGTGAGGGTGATTACTCCACAGGAATATGCGGATTACAAGGCGATCAATGATGCTTTGGCAGATGGCAGTTTGGATTTGGGAGACTTATATACCAAAGAGAAATATGCAGAACAATTAAAGAAATATCAGCAAATTGACTGGAATTCGACTATACCGACCTTGAGTAGTGGTCGAAGTACATGGGTCAATCCCAATGAACAGACAGATTTTTACTGGCTGAAAGACGATAAGGGTCGTCTGAATATGAAAGACCATCCCCTTACCAACGGCAGCATTCCCGATTTGCACGCCCAAGTCCCCAATCCCGTTTACGACCCGTCCAATCCCAACAGCCCGAAATTTGTGCCCAAATATTATAACGTTGACTCAAGTGTATATACGACTCCGATGACCGAAGCCGAAAGGCAGCGGGCGATGAAGCAGAAAGGCAGCGGTTGGGTGCCCGCATTTTCTGCCACTGTCAATTTTACTGATTACAGCCGCGCCTATTTGCGCTATACCGAAACCCTGCGCTACCCCAGCATTTTTGAAGGGACTTACGGCTTTTCTACTGCCGCCGGCTCATTCAACCGCATGGGCTATGGCTGGCGGCCCGAACACGCCAAAAACTGGGAAGTCGGCTATATTCATGATTTGACAGGATTGTTACCGAAAATGAAAAAAGCGGATTTCCGCATTAACTACTTCCATAACAAGACCAAAAACGTTATCGACAGGGACGACAATCTCGAATTCGAACAATTCGACAGACAAATCCGCAGTGGTGCCGAGCTGTCCACCCGCTTCGATACCGGACGCGTCTTTGGTAGCCTGAACGTATTCCGCAGCCTGAAAAACAAAATGTGCGACGAAACCTTCCAATGGTCGACTGTGACTGCGGGAGATGTCGATGCAACATATTTTGCCGAAACCGGCAAAACCATGAGTCGCCCCGTCTGCAATCACGGAGGTTTGAGCGATTCGGGCTATCTGGCAAGCGCGCTTCAGCCACGCTGGTCGATTGATGCCGAATTGGGCAGCCGCTTTCTTGCCAACAGACTGGAAACAGGCGTGCGCCTTCATTACCACAGCCGCGTCTATGAAAACCGCAATGATGCGTGGCAGCCTAACTACAACATATTCAATCAATATAGGGGAACTAATCATAAACCCCAATATAACGATATGCGCTGGCAGCCTGTTGCGGTATGGGATGCCTACCTGCGCTACAAAATCGGCAAAAACCTGACTGCCGAACTGGTGGGCAGCAACCTGACCAACCGCTACTACCTCGACCCGATGAGCCGTTCTTACCTGCCTGCACCGGGTAGAACCATCAGGATAGGGATTACGGGCAAGTTCTAAAATAATTCCTAGATTCAATTATCGAAATTCTGATATTAGCAAAATGTAAATTTTCAGAAATGATAATAATTCATGTTTCTATTTCCTAAAAATAGGAATATACTTACCTTACTTTTCCAAGAGGGCAGATTTGTAAGTTTGATTCAGATTCTTCTTGAGAAAGTTCGTTGATTTTGTAAATTTTTATTTTGGAGTGAATTATGAAACTCGTAAAAACCGTTGCGGTATTGAGTGTTGCGTTTGCCGCTTCTTCTGCGTTTGCTGCCAATCCGGCTTCAGGCTTCTCTTTAAATAATGTAAAAGGGGTTAAACATATTGTCCCGACAGTGGAGACTAACCGAAACGACGCGAATTTCGGTAAGGCTGCCATTAATGTGGTTGACTTAAATGTAAAACCGACAAATAAAAATGGTCTTGCCAACAATCAGCCTGTTTCTTTTGCCAAAATTGATGCGACGGCAAATCGATTTTTTGTCAAAACGTTCGCTCACGGCATTTTGGGTAAAGACAAAAACGGCGTTACTGTTGCGAATCTGTACCGTATGAAAGGTATTGTTTGGGACAATATTCCAAGAATGCCCGACCATTCCCATTTAGGCCGTTTATCTTATTCCAAAGTCGGTAATATGGATGTTTACTTCGGCGACTGGTCTGCCGTTCCTTCCGGTGCGGCTGTCGGTACAAAAGGTACGAATTACACCGCCTTCTACAGCGGCACGGGTCGAACCACCAATCTGCCGACTACGGGTACTGCCACTTATACGGTTAAGGGTATCAACCAATATCATACGCAAAATACAGCCCTCTTAAACGGTACGCTGAAAGCCGATTTCGGTAAACGGACGCTGAACGGCGAAATGAAACGTACAGGTTTGAATGTCGCCATCAACAATGCCACGATTAATACGGCGCAGGCTTCCTTCTCCGGTAAGGCTACGGCAAACAAAGTGGTCGGTACGGCCCACGGTCATTTCTTCGGCAACCAAGGCGCAGCGATTGCGGGCGTGGCAGATTTTGGTCGAAACAGTGAACTCAACACTGCCTTTGGCGGTACGAAAGCCGGCAAATAATGGATCATAATGCGATAAGGCGGACGGTTTTTGTCGTTCCCCATTCCGTCCGCCTATAAAACACAAATCATCCGACACACAATGCACATCGTACAGGGCCGTTCGGAAATATCGGGCTTCGCAATGCGTTTAAGCCGGTATTTTCCGAACGGCCCGTGAGTTTGAAGACGTGCTGTTTCGATGGGCTTAAGAAGCTCATTTTCAGACGACCCGTCATTTAAATAAAAACTGTTCTTGCGTAGTAAAGATGAAATGTCAGTTTTTCTTTGAAAAGGTCGTCTGAAAGACAAAGCCGCCCGATACACAGGAAAGAATTTTATGAAACGCCTTTTGCTCCTTCCTTTTTTTATCAGCCTGCTGCCCCACGCGTTTGCCGACGACAGGGAAGACCGCTTCATGCAGCTCAAACAGGGAACGGAACTCCGCCGCGCACAGCAGGAAAGGAACGAAGCGGACAATACGGCGGTTGAGTTCGGCGCGGGAGAAGTGCAGGACGGCGAAGATTTGGCGTTGTCGCTGATGAAGGCGGTCAACGCGCAAAACGAAGAGGAAACGGCGCGGCTGTTGGACATTTACCGCCGTCAGGATGATTCCGACCCCGATATAGTGCTGTTTGCCGAGGCTAATCAGGCAGTGTTCCGCGACGATTTGAAGGCCGCGCTGGCGAAATACCGCGAACTTTACCGCAAAAATCCCGAATTTCTGCGCGGCCGCCTGGATTTGGCGCGGCTGCTGTTTATAGACAAACAAAACAAAGAATCGGCGGCATTGTTCGACGGCATCGATATTCCTGAAGTGCCCGCCGTCAATGAGAAAATCAAAGTGTTTGCCGACGCTTTGAAGAAACGCGATGCGTGGAGCGGCTCGGTTTCGTTCGGCGCGGGTTACGACACCAACTTAAACCAGTCGTCGGGCGCGACGGTTGTCCGCAATCAGACAAGCTGCGGTTTCGATTCGAACGGGCAGCCGATTCTGGACGGCGACGGAATGCTGTCCTGCCGCAGCGAACGGCTTGATGCCTACGCGCCCGATGCGTTGAAAAACCGGATGTGGGTATATGACGCCAACTTAAGCAGACGCATTTCGCTCAACGGCCACCACGGCCTGCAACTGGGCGGCTACGCATGGGGCCGGCTCTATCCCGGCAACAAGGAATACGGCGAACACAATATCAACGTCAGCCCCGCTTACAGTTTTCAGAGCAAAGACCATTCCTTCAGTATCGGCCCGCAGGTGCAATACGAATGGTCGGGCGGCAAACTGCGCGACAGCAGCACCGGCATCAGCGCTTCATACAGCCGCACCTTTTCCGACCAAGCTTCGCTGGGCGTGCAGCTCGACCACAAATACGACCGCTACCGCGGCGAATTAAAACATTTCAACGGCCCGCAGACGCTTCTGTTCACCACCGCCATCTACGCCCTGCCGAAAGACTGGCTGGTATTCGGCGGCTACGACTACCTGCGCAAAAACAGCCGCGAAAAAGTGGATTCTTACCGCCGGCACGGCCTGCGCGCGGGCGTCAACAAGCGTTTCGAATCCGGCATCGACGCTACCTTTCAGGCAATCTGGCGCAAAACAGCCTATCAGGACTACCATGCCTGGCTGGAAACCCGCCGCCATGATTTCGAACGCACCTATCAGTTGGACATCAAATTTGACCGTCCGTCCTTCCGCGGCATCACTCCCGTTTTCAGCATCAAACACACCGACAACAAAAGCTCGTCCTGGCTGAACCGCTACAAACGCAACGAATTTACCGTCAAAGCAGAATACAGGTTTTAAGCATCCGAGGTCGTCTGAAAACGAATTTTCAGACGACCTAGAGGGTTTATGTTGCATAAGCTGTCAGCTAAGGAGTCGGTTTTGTAAGAGTGCTATTTTTATCCTGAATACACGTTATAATACGAATCTTGTTTTCAAACCGATTCGAGATTCCGTTTTCAGACGACCTTTAAGATAAAAGGTCGTCTGAAAACGTTTGTCCCGTCCATACGCATCCGCCGAACTATGATTCCATCCGATTTCATTGACGAGCTTCTGGCCAAAGTCGATATTGTCGATATTATCGACGAGCAGGTTCCGTTGAAGAAGGGCGGGGCGAACTATATGGCTTGTTGTCCGTTCCATAAGGAAAAGACGCCGTCGTTTTCAGTCAGTCCGACCAAGCAGTTTTATCATTGTTTCAGTTGCGGGGCGCATGGTTCGGCGATTGGTTTTGTGATGGAACATCAGGGGCTGTCGTTTCCGGAGGCGGTGCAGTTTCTTGCCGACCGTGTGGGCATGGCTGTGCCTAAAGTGCGCGGACAGAACGATAATCCCGAAGTCCGTGCCGAACGTAAGAAAAAACAGCAGACGCTGGAGGAAACGACGGCTGCGGCGGCTGATTTTTATGCGCAACAGTTGAAATTCAATCCGGCGGCGAAGGCTTATTTGGACAAGCGCGGTTTGAGCGCGGAAGTCATCGCGCATTATGGTTTGGGCTATGCGCCCGACGGCTGGCAGCCTTTGGCGCAAGTGTTCCAACCGTACCCGAATACCGCGTTGGTGGATACGGGGATGGTGATTGACAATGAGGGTCGGCATTATGACCGCTTCCGTCATCGGATTATGTTCCCCATCCGCAATCCGCGCGGGCAGGTCATCGGTTTCGGCGGCAGGGTGTTGGACGACTCGAAGCCGAAATATTTGAATTCGCCTGATACGCCTTTGTTTGATAAAGGGAAAAATCTTTACGGCTTGTATGAAGGTCGTGCTGCGGTCAAAGACGCAGGGCGGATTTTGGTGGTTGAAGGCTATATGGACGTGGTTGCGCTGGCGCAATTCGGCGTGGGCTACGGCGTGGCGGCTTTGGGTACGGCGACGACGGCGGAACACGTCAAAATCCTGATGCGTCAGGCGGACAGTATTTATTTCTGTTTCGACGGCGACAGCGCGGGACGGAAAGCGGCTTGGCGCGCGCTGGAAAACGCGTTGCCGCAGTTGAAAGACGATAAATCGCTGCATTTTTTGTTCCTGCCGGAAGAACATGACCCCGACAGCTACATCCGCGCCTACGGAAAAGCGCAATTTGAAGATGCGCTGTTGAATCAAAGCAAGCCTTTGTCGGAATATTTCTGGGAACATCTTTCAGACGACCTCAATCTCAATACGCAGGAAGGTAAGGCGGAATTGGTGAAAACCAGTTCGCCGCTTTTGGCGCAGATTACCGCGCCGGCATTGGCTTATTTGTTAAAACAACGGCTTAGCGAACTGGTCGGCATCGACCCCGACAATCTCGCCCAACTGTTGGGGCAGGAAGCGCCGAAGCGGCACGTCAAACAAAAAAGCTACAAACTGCCTCCGATTTCCGTCAAACAACCTGTCATGTTGACGCTGGTGCAACGGCAAATCCGCAGCCTCTTGATAAATCCGGATTGGGCTGCATATATAGACCTGCCCGATTATGTGGCGTTGGACGGCGATTTCGCCTGCCTTGCCAATCTCGCCGAAACCATTAAAAGCCATGCCGCCGTACCTGCTACCGCGCAGGTTTTAGAGTATATGCGCGGTTCTCCTTACGAAGAAACCGTGAACCAAATCTTCCAATCGACACTCTATTCTGAAGAAATGGAAGGCGGAGGCGAAGAAGACCGCGAGAACTTCCAAATCGGCATGAAGAAACTCCTTAACGAGTTAAAATACAAACAAATCGAAACCCTCAAGCAGAAAAGCCTGCAATCGGGTTTGAATGAAAATGAAAAAAAACTCTTGCTGTCGCTTTTGACCGCAAAGCAAAATTGAACGAACGGCAATCCCAGCCGAATCCAGCAACCTTCAGGCCGTCAGAAAAGCATTGTCCCAAGCTGCGAACATGATGATCCCGCAGAACACCCGTTCCAAAGAGCTTTCAGACGACCTCAGCGTTACAACCCGGCAGATTGAATTTAAATCGGTTGTAACTCTGTTCCGCCTTCAGGTGCATCATGCAAACCGTCGGCACACCATCAGATCAAGAAAGTAATCCATGTCTAAAGACCAAAATCACGAAGACTATCAAGAACAGGACGACAACCGTCCGCTGACCCTCGAAGAGCAGCGCGCCCGCCTGCGCCAGCTCATCATCATGGGTAAGGAACGCGGCTACATCACTTATTCCGAAATCAACGACGCCTTGCCCGACGATATGTCCGATGCGGATCAAATCGACAACATCGTCAGCATGATTTCCGGCTTGGGTATCCAAGTAACCGAGCAGGCGCCTGATGCGGAAGACATTTTGTTGAGCGACAACGCCGCCGCCGTAACCGACGACGATGCCGTTGCCGAAGCCGAAGCCGCCTTGTCCAGCGCGGACTCCGAGTTCGGCAGAACCACCGACCCCGTGCGTATGTATATGCGCGAAATGGGGCAGGTTGACCTGCTGACCCGCGAAGACGAAATCATCATCGCCAAAAAAATCGAAAACGCCCTGAAAAACATGGTGCAGGCGATTTCCGCCTGTCCGGGCTCCATTGCCGAAATCCTCGAGCTGATCGAGCAAATCCGCAAGGATGAAATCCGCGTGGACGAAGTGGTCGAAGCCATCATCGACCCGAACGAAGTGTTGCTCAACGAATTGGGCTTGGGGCACTTGGAAAGCGCGTCAAACGACGACGATTCCGGCAGCAGTGAAGAAGATGAAGCGGATGAAGACGACGATGACGACGATTCCGGCAGCGACTCCGAAGCCATGTCCGCTGCCCATCTTGCCGAATTGAAGCAAAAAGTGCTGGAACACTTCGCCTTCATCGAAAGCGAATACGGCAAGATGATCAAAAAGCTGGAAAAACACGACAGCCGCCACCCAGATTATCTGGCACACCGTGACGCCATCGCCAATAAGCTCTTGGAAGTCCGTTTCGCCACCCGCCAAATCGAAAGCCTCAGCGGCAACCTGCGCAGCCGTGTCGAAAACATCCGCAAGCTCGAACGCGAAATCCGCGACATCTGCCTTGACCGCGTCCATATGGAACGCGACTACTTCATCCAAAACTTCCTGCCCGAAATCACCAACCTGAAATGGGTGGAAGAAGAAGTCGCCAAAGGCAGGGTCTGGAGCGACGCGCTCGACCGCTTCCGCCACGCCATCCTCGAAAAACAAACCGAGTTGGCAAACATGGAAAAAGAAACCCGCATTTCCATCGAAGAGCTGAAAGACATCAACAAAAACATGGTGTTGAGCGAAAAAGAAACCGCAGCCGCCAAGCAGGAAATGATTCAGGCAAACTTGCGTCTGGTGATTTCCATCGCCAAAAAATACACCAACCGCGGTTTGCAGTTCCTTGATTTGATTCAAGAAGGCAACATCGGCTTGATGAAGGCGGTCGACAAGTTCGAATACCGCCGCGGCTACAAATTCTCCACCTACGCGACATGGTGGATCCGCCAAGCGATTACCCGCTCGATTGCCGACCAGGCGCGCACCATCCGTATTCCGGTGCACATGATTGAAACCATCAACAAGATGAACCGCATCTCCCGCCAGTATCTGCAAGAAACCGGCGAAGAGCCCGATTCTGCCAAACTTGCCGAGTTGATGGAAATGCCGGAAGACAAAATCCGCAAAATCATGAAAATCGCCAAAGAACCGATTTCGATGGAAACCCCGATCGGTGACGACGACGATTCGCACTTGGGCGACTTCATCGAGGACGCCAACAACGTTGCCCCTGCAGACGCCGCGATGTACACCAGCCTGCACGAAGTCACCAAAGAAATCCTCGAAAGCCTCACCCCGCGCGAAGCCAAAGTCCTGCGTATGCGCTTCGGTATCGACATGAATACCGACCACACGCTCGAAGAAGTCGGCAAACAGTTTGACGTAACCCGCGAACGTATCCGTCAAATCGAAGCCAAAGCCCTGCGCAAACTGCGTCATCCGACCCGCAGCGACCGCCTCAGAAGCTTCCTCGACAGCGAAGACAGCAAACTGTAAAACAACAACCGCAGGTTTATCCCTGCGGTTTTTTATGGGTAAGAGGTCGTCTGAAACAGGAGTTGTATAGTGGATTAACTTTAAACCAGGATAAGGCGACAAAGCCGCAGACAGTACAGATAGTAC
>NZ_KV800981.1:52086-53654 GCF_001810355.1 Neisseria sp. HMSC074B07
CGTACTGGTTTAAAGTTAATTCACTATACGTTTTTAGACGACCTGTTTTGCATTCATTACACGGTTGTTTAAAACCCGTAGCGCGGGCTTTGTCCGTGGATAATAGAGAAAGTTTCGGCAGCTTTTTTACTCATCATCTTCATGGGCAAAGCCCACGCTACGAATTTAACAGTAAACCACAGGTTTCATACTTGCGGTTTTTTATAGGTAAGAGGTCGTCTGAAACAGAAGTTGTACGTTTTCAGACGACCTGTTTTGCATTCATTACATTATGGTCGGTTGAAACCCGTAGCGTGGGCTTTGCCCGCGGAGAATAGAGAAAATTTCAGCAGCTTTTTTATTCATCATCTTCGTGGGCAAAGCCCACGCTACAAGGCGGCATCATTCTTGAATGGGTGTGCAATCAAAACATAGTTTGCAAAAAAGGTCGTCTGAAAAACCGGTTTTCCTGTTTTTCAGACGACTTGTATCCTCTAACTTTTTTTGTCCAATTTCCGCAATAATGTTACCAATCCTTCCGCGCAATCCTCTGCTTTGCTTTGGATTTCTTCACGGCTGTATAAGGCGGGCGATGTGCCGTGGAAATAGAACGGGTCGATGTAGCGCATCTGCGTAAAATAGGCGGTCTGTTCCAGGTTTTTGCAGAATTCGTACACACGGAAATGCGCGTCCCCATCTGCGCGGTAGTCTTGTTCGGGCGAACCGACCGTTATGCTGGCGACGAAGTTTTTGCCTTTCAGTTTGTCCCCGCCCGTGCCGTAGGCAAAGCCGTAAGTAAACACGGAGTCGAAATATTGCTTTAGAATTGCGGGCATGTTGTACCAGTACAGCGGATATTGGAATAAGACGGTTTGATGGCGCAACAGAGCCTGTTGTTCGGCGGCGGCATCGATGCGGTAGTCGGGATAAAGTGCGGCGATGTCGCGGATTTCAACGTCTAAACCGCTGCGGGTCAGATGTCCGATGACGGCTTTATTGGCGACGGATTGGGCGAAATTAGGATGTGCGAGGATGACGAGTGCCATGTTTCATTCCTTATCAGGATGTTGGAGATGATAGGATTTTAGGCAGCTTCAAAACCTGCAATCAATAACTATCCGTTTGAATAGGTGTATCGGATGAAGACAGAGTGTCAAAGCGAGTGTTTCAGTTTCGGCGGCAAAATCTATCCTTGTCCGCTCAGTGTGGCGATGGATTTGGTTGGTGGGAAATGGAAGGCGGTCATCCTTTATCATTTGCAGGACGGTGTGAAACGCTTCGGCGAATTGCACGGCAGCCTGCACGGGGTAACTGAAGCCGTATTAAGCCGTCAGCTCAAGCAGTTGGAACAAGGCGGGCTGGTCTCGCGCGAAGTATTCGGCAACAGGCCGCCGTTGAGGGCGGAATATGCGCTGACCGATTTCGGCAGAAGTTTCCTGCCTGTTTTGGAGAGGCTGACCGAATGGGGAAACCGTGCGGTCTTGGAGTATGGGGAAATGGTAGTCCGTGAATAAGGCGGAAAAAGCGTTTTATAGTTGATTAACTTTAAACCAGGACGGCGTTGTCTCGCCTTAGCTCAAAGAGAACGA
>NZ_KV800981.1:53754-72075 GCF_001810355.1 Neisseria sp. HMSC074B07
TGTCTCATTTTTATTTTAATCCACTATATATTTCAGACGACCTTTTCCATATTTTCGCTTAAGAATCAGATTCTTCATTCTTTCGCCGTGTTCATCAGCCGCAGGGCTTTGAGGCGGCTGATTTCTTTTTGGTATTCCACCAAGCCGATAAATGTTCCGCTTCTGTCGTAAACGCGGATGGGCTGGTCGGCAGAGATGTTTTCGGTAAACTGTGGGCGCTGGCCGCATTTGAGCATGGTTACGGCGCGGTCGTTCAGTTCGATTTTGGGGAAGTGCCGCACTAAAACGTCGCAGGGCAGGAGCAGGGCGTCGCGTTTAGTTTCGTTTAATTCTGCCAAGGCTTCGAGCGTGTGGCTTTCGCGGATGGTGAAACCGGCAGTTTCGGTGCGGCGCAGGGCGGTCAGGTGGGCGAACGTGCCGATGTGTTTGGCGATGTCTTCGCTGAGGGTGCGGATGTAGGTGCCTTTGCTGCAACGTACGTCGATGACGGCTTTGGACGCGTCAAACTCGGTAATATCGATGGCGTAAATGGTGATATCACGCGGTTTGCGTTCGATGACGATGCCTTTTCGGGCGTATTCGTACAGCGGTTTGCCTTCGTGTTTGAGGGCGGAAAACATCGGCGGTACTTGGCGGATGTTGCCTGTCAGGGCTTGGCATGCCGTCTGAAATTCGGCTAAGGAAATATCGGCGCGGGCAGTGGCGATGATTTCACCTTCTGCATCGCCGGTGCTGCTGGCTTCGCCGAGTTTCAGCGTGGCGGTGTAGGCTTTATCGGCATCCAGCAGGTATTGGGCGAACTTGGTCGCTTCGCCGAAGCAGACGGGCAAAAGTCCGGTTGCCAAAGGATCGAGTACGCCGGTATGCCCCGCTTTCTCGGCGTTGTAGAGACGGCGGGTTTTTTGCAGGGCGGTGTTGCTGGAAAGTCCTTCGGGCTTGTCGAGCAGGAGGACGCCGTTGACGGGGCGTTTGGCGGGTTTGGCGGTCATGATGGGGAAGGGTAAGTGGCAGTTGTATGGGTGGGAAAGATTGCAAAAGGTCGTCTGAAAACAGGTTCGCGCTTTGACTGCGGCGTTTTTCAGACGACCTTTACCTTTAATCTTCCACCGGCTTTTCCGCCGCCACTTGGTCAATGAGGCTGGAAATGCTCATGCCGCGTTCGAGCGATTCGTCGTATTTGAAGTGCAGTTCGGGCGTTTTGAAGAGTTTGATGCGTTTGGCCAGCTCGCTGCGCAAGTGGCCTTTGGCGTGTTCCAAGGCTTCTTCGGTAATGTCGCGGGTGCTGTCGTCGAGGACGGTGTAGAACACGGTGGCGTGGCTGTAATCGCGGGTGACTTCGACTTCGTTGATGGTGATGAAGCCTGCGCGCGGGTCTTTCAGGCCGGTGCGGACCAGCTCGGCCAGTTCGCGCATGATTTGTTCTTTGACACGGTCTTGGCGGGCATAGCCGCGTTGCGGTTTTCTCATGGTTTTCCTTAAACGGCGGCGGCCGTTTCAACTTTGTTTTCAGACGGCCTGTGTGAAATAAATGCGGTATTATAACGGATATACGGCAATTTGAGGCCGTCTGAAAAGGAGTTTGGCTATGCAGAAAATCAAAATCGGATTGGCAGGGTTCGGCATGTCGGCGCAGGTGTTCCATCTGCCGTTTTGGCGTGCGGATGCGCAGTTTGAAGTCGTGCGCGTGTTTGAACGCAGCGGCAATAGGGCGCAGGAAGTCCTGCCGCAGGCGCAGACCGTGCGTTCGTTTGAGGAGTTGCTTACCGACGATGTGGATTTGGTGGTCGTGACCACGCCGAACCAGACGCATTTCGATTTTGCCGCTCAGGCTTTGCGTGCGGGTAAAAATGTGGTGGTGGAAAAACCGTTGTGCGCCACGGCGGCGCAAGCTCGTGAATTGGCGGAACTTGCCGAGCGGCAGGGCGTATTGCTGACCGTTTACCAAAACCGCCGTTGGGACAGCGCGCCGCTGACCGCCAAAAAACTGCTTTCAGACGACCTTTTGGGCGAAATTGTGGATGCGGAGTTCCGTTTCGAGCGTTATGCGGCTGCCTTGAACAAAAAACGCTGGAAGGAAACGGGCGAGGCGGGCGTAGGGCTGGTGTACGATTTGGGTTCGCACCTCATGGATATGGCGGTCGATGTTTTCGGGATGCCCGACGAGCTTTATGCCGACGTGCGCTATCAGCATGACGGAGCAGTCAGCGACGATAATTTCTATATCGCGCTTTATTACGCCGACGGCAAAAAAGTCGCCCTGACCGCAAGCAAATATGCCCGCGAACCTTTGCCGTTCATGACCTTGCACGGCAAACGCGGTTCATACGTCAAACAAAACGCCGACAACCAAGAAGCCCTGCTGCTCGGCGGCGCGCAACCCGTCGGGGCGTGGAACCGTGAGCCGCAAGACGAATGGGGCATCCTGCATACGGAAATCGATGGGGTGGTTGTCCGCAAAAAAATCGAAAGCGTCAGCGGCAATTATGCAGCGTTTTATGAAAACCTTTATGACGCACTGCAAGGCAAATCTCCCGCAGCGGTGCAGCCGCGCCAAGTGGCGGAGGTGCTGTGGTTGCTGGAAAAAGTATATGAAAGCGCGAAATCAGGATGTAGGGTGAAGGTATAGGGAGCGGTTTAAACCTCCGAAGAGCAGGGCGGGGCAAAACCATTGGGGAAACGTAAGCCTGAAGATCGCAGAAAATAAGCCGCCGTTGCGTATCCTTTATTTTGTTTCGTTATAAAAAAAAGTATAATCACACCCATTCAAAAACAATCCGAGGCCTGCCAAATGAACGTAACCGTTATCAATCACCCCCTTGTCCGCCACAAACTCACGCTCATGCGCGAGGCCGATTGCAGCACTTACAAATTCCGCACCCTCACTACCGAGCTGGCGCGCCTGATGGCTTACGAAGCCAGCCGTGATTTTGAAATTGAAAAATACATTATCGACGGCTGGTGTGGTCAAATCGAAGGCGACCGCATCAAGGGTAAAACCTTGACCGTCGTACCGATTTTGCGTGCCGGTCTGGGTATGCTCGACGGTGTGCTCGACCTGATTCCGACTGCCAAAATCAGCGTGGTCGGATTGCAGCGCGACGAAGAAACGCTCAAACCCGTTTCCTATTTTGAAAAATTCGTGGACAGCATGGACGAACGCCCCGCGCTGATTATCGACCCCATGCTCGCCACCGGCGGCTCTATGGTGGCTACCATCGACCTGTTGAAGGCGAAAGGCTGCAAAAATATCAAGGCGTTGGTACTCGTCGCCGCGCCCGAAGGCGTCAAAGCCGTCAATGAAGCGCATCCCGACGTCACCATCTACACCGCCGCCCTCGACAGCCATCTGAACGAAAACGGCTACATTATCCCCGGCTTGGGCGATGCGGGCGATAAGATTTTCGGTACGCGCTGATTCGTGATTTGAGGTCGTCTGAAACTGAATGTATGGGTTTCAGACGACCTTTTTATAGTGGATTAACTTTAAATCAGGACAAGGTGACGAAGCCGCAGACAGTACAGATAGTACGGAACCGATTCACTTTGGTGCTTCAGCACCTTAGAGGAATCGTTCTCTTTGAACTAAGGCGAGGTAACGCCGTCGGTTTAAAGTTAAGCCACTATATAAGGTATTTTTCGTTGAAAATCCCATGTTAGAAAGGACAACCATGAGCTTCCAAGACAACCTCGCCGCCATGCCCGACATCGGTCATTTGAGCGGACTCGACATCCTTGACGCACAAGGCAAAGCCGTCCATCACATCCCCAATGCGCCCGGCAAGCAAGGCTCGCTGAAACTCTACAACGCTTTGGCATTGAATTTCGGTGGCAAGCTCGATGCCGCTGCTGCTGCGCAGGGTTTGGATTGGTTTGCCGAACATGTTGCCGACGCGCAAGCCAATCCGGGCAAACATCCCAATATCGATCTGCTGTTGCAAGTGAAAAACGAAAACCTCAGATTGCTTCTAAAGCCGGTTAACGCTTAAACATCAGCTAAGCGAAAGGTCGTCTGAAAACAGAAATCCTGTTTTCAGACGACCTTTTTTTCATGAAACCGTTTTGTTATAAATAAAATTGTTATATTATAACCAATCAAATTTCTACCCGATACATTTGGAGAACCCATGAAAAAAACCGCATTGTTCATCGCATCCGCGCTCCTGTTCAGCACAACCGCCCAAGCACACCGCGTCTGGGTCGAAACCGCCCATACACACGGCGGCGAATACCTACAAGCCGAATTGGGCTATGGCGAGTTCCCCGAACTTGAACCCATCGCCAAAGACCGCCTGCACATTTTCAGCAAGCCCATGCAGCTGATTACCGAAAAAGGCAAAGAAAATCTGATTCAAAAAGGGACGTACAACTATCAATACCGCAGCAAACTCCCTGTCAAAGATGGCAGCTACCTCGTTACCGCCGAATACCAGCCGACTTTCTGGTCTAAAAACAGCGCAGGCTGGAAACAAGCGAGCATCAAAGAAATGCCTGACGCCAGCTATTGCGAACAAACCCGAATGTTCGGTAAAAACATCGTCAACGTCGGACACGAAAGCGCAGACACCGCCGTCATCACCAAGCAAGTCGGACAACATCTGGAAATCGTTCCGTTGGACAACCCCGCCAACGTCCACGTCGGCGAACGCTTTAAAGTCCGCGTCCTTTTCAACGGCGAGCCGCTGCCCAACGCCACCGTTACCGCCACATTTGACGGCTTCGACACCAGCGACCGCAGCAAAACCCACAAAACCGAAGCCCAAGCCTTCTCCGATACTACGGACGACAAAGGCGAAGTCAGCATCATCCCCCTGCGTCAAGGCTTCTGGAAAGCCAGCGTAGAACACAAAGCCGATTTCCCCGATCAAAGCGTGTGCCAAAAACAGGCGAACTACACCACCCTGACCTTCCAAATCGGTCATACGCATCATTAATATCCAATAACAAAGGTCGTCTGAAAACCGTATTGCAGGGTTTTCAGACGACCTTTTTCGTTATCAGCCAATCAATTTCAGCCAATTAATTTAATAAACAGCCATCCATCAAGGCTTATGCGGCGCAAACGTCCATTGACCAAGCGGCAGGCCCAAATCAAACACGTTCAGACGACCTATTGCCACCCTGACCAAACGCAGGCACGGAAAACCCGCCTTAGCCGTCATCCGCCTGACTTGCCGGTTTTTTCCTTCCGAAATCCGAATTTCCACCCAAAAATCAGGCACGGACTTGCGCACGCGGATAGGCGGCACGCGCGGCCATAAAACATCTGCTTCGTCCGCTTCCAACACGCGAACCTTTGCCGGACGAGTGACAAAATCGCCCAAATCCACTCCGCGCCGCAGCATATCCAGCTTCGCTTCGTCGGGCGAACCTTCCACCTGCGCCCAATAAGTTTTCTCCAGCTTAAACTTAGGATCTGCAATCCGCGCCTGCAAACGCCCGTCGTTCGTCAACAGCAGCAAACCCTCGCTGTCCGTATCCAAGCGTCCCGCCGGATAAAAGTCCGGCAGCACCACATAATCTTTCAAACACCCATACTTTTCATGCGTCGAAAACTGGCAAATCACGCCATAAGGCTTGTTCAATACGATTAAATCATTCATTTTCATCACATCCTGAAACCAAGCATGAATTGTACCAGCCGTCGCATACGGGCTACAATTTCACGCTTCTTTATATTTTATACAAATGATTTCATACGGTTAAAAAATACCCTGAAGCCCAGCTTGACACGCCCGAGTCAAACCAGTATATTACGCACTTCCTTAGGAGTAATGGCTGAGAGGCTGAAGGCACTTCCCTGCTAAGGAAGCATGTGGGGTCAACCTGCATCGAGGGTTCGAATCCCTCTTACTCCGCCACCATACGAAAACCCGTCGATTATCTGACGGGTTTTCTTTTTAGCGTTTTTGTGAAAACAAGGATAACTGACAGGCAAACCGTCAAACTTGACGTTTACGGAACATGAAAGCGTTTGCACGAAGGCTGGATTGCCGTTGAAGCCGATTATTAAGCACGGCAATCATTAAAAATCAAAAAAAGGTCGTCTGAAACCGGATTTCAGACGACCTTTTTGTATGTCAGTGCAGCGGCTTATTCTTCCGGAGCGCGGAAGGTGTCGTGGCAGGATTTGCAGCTTGCGCCGGTTTCGCCGTAAGCGGCTTTGATTTCTTCCAGCTTGCCGGTTTGCGCGGCGGCGTTCAGTTTTTCAACGGCAGCGGCGAATTTGTCCTCTTCGGCTTTGAATTTGGCCGCATCAGACCAAACCGCAGGCAGGGCGCGGCCGTTGCCTTTGTCGTCAGATTGGAAGAAGGTGAAAGGTTTTTTGCTGGTTTCGGCAAAAGTTGCCGCAGCCTGCTTGAATTTTTCCACGTCGTAAGGTTCTTCGCCTTTTACCATTTTGCCCATGCTGGAGAACTCGGGCATCATGGATTTGAACGCGGTGGTACGGTCTTCGGAGATCGGACCTTTGGGTTGCGCAGGTGCGCCGCCACCGCAGGCGGCAAGGGTCAGGGCAGCGAGCAGCGCCGCTGAGAAGAGTTTGGTATTCATGGCTTTGGTGTCCTGTGATAGTATTTTGTTATTCATATTTTTCAGACGACATCCGAAGAGGTCGTCTGAAAAGTTGCAATCATACCTGAAATGGGTTTACAAAACGAGAAAAGAAAGGAAATAGTTATGGCGATTTTGGTTACCGGCGCGTCTGCTGGTTTCGGCGAGGCGATGTGCCGCACGTTTGTACAGGCCGGTTATTCCGTTATCGGCGCGGCACGGCGCGGCGAGAAACTGCAGGCATTGGCATCCGAATTGGGCGAGCGGTTTTATCCTTTGGAAATGGACGTTTCGCGTACCGAGTCGATACGCAACGCGCTCGACAGCCTGCCTGAAAATTTTGCCGAAATCGATTGCCTGATCAACAACGCCGGATTGGCGTTGGGTTTGGAAACAGCGGACAAAGCAGATTTCGGCGATTGGGAAACCATGATTCAAACAAATATCGTCGGTCTGACTTTCCTGACGCGCCAAATCCTGCCGCAAATGGCGGAGCGCAAACAAGGCTATATCATGAATCTGGGTTCGATTGCCGGCAGCTATGCCTACGAGGGCAGCAACGTGTACGGCGCGACCAAGGCGTTTGTGCGCCAGTTCAGCATGAACCTGCGCGCGGAATTGGCGGATAAAAACATCCGCGTCACCAACATCGAGCCGGGTTTGTGCGGCGGTACCGAGTTTTCCAATGTCCGCTTTAAGGGCGATGACGAGCGGGCGGAAAAGGTTTATGAAAACGTCGAATCCATCCGACCGCAAGACATCGCGGATACGGCTTTGTGGCTCTATCAGCGTCCGGCGCACATGAACGTCAACTCCATCGAAATCATGCCCGTCGCCCAAACGTTTGCCGGTATGAAAGTGATCCGCAATACGCTGCCCGTGCCCGCACAGGCGGAAAGTTTCGAGAAACAGAGTATGTCTTTGTTTGCACGGATTAAGTCGTGGTTCAAATAGGCAGATTGGATGGGATGGGTCGTCTGAACGGTGGCGCTCGGGTTCAGACGACCTCCGAATATCTGCATCTTACATAAACACGTTATAATGTAATCCTCTCCGTTCAGAATTTTAAGGTCGTCTGAAAGCCTTTATGAAACACGCAATCAAACAAAAAATCCTCGAACAGGCACGCCGTGACGGCGTACAGGTAACCGCTTTGCGCGAGCAGGTGCTCGATATCGTTTTGCAGCAAAGCGGCGTGATTAAAGCCTACAACGTCTTGTCGCAGATGCAGCAGCAGAGCGAGGGCGTGGTTGCGCCGCCGACGGCCTACCGCGCCCTTGATTTTTGGGCGGAGCAGGGCGTTTTGCACAAAGTGGCGGCGGTCAACGGCTATATTTTGTGCAGCCACGCGCAGCACGAGTGCGACGACCATTGCCACGACCACGAAGAAGCCGAAGCGCACCATAGCGCGTTTATTTTGGTCTGCACCGAATGCGGCACGGCGGACGAACAAACCCTGAGCCACGAATGGGCGGCACTGCGCGCAGGCGTTGCCGAAAGCGGCTTTGCGCTGAAAGAAGAACACGTTGTTTTAACTGGAATCTGTAAAAAATGTCAGAAGTGAAAAAAACTAAAGTCCACCTGATTTCAGGTTTTCTGGGAACAGGCAAAACCACCGCGCTCAAAAGCCTGATGGAGCAAAAAGACCCGAACGAAAAATGGGTCATCATCGTCAACGAGTTTGGCGAAATCGGTATTGACGGCGCCGTATTGAGCGACAACGGCATCCCCGTGGCAGAAATCGCCGGCGGCTGTTTGTGTTGTACCGCCGGCCCGCAAATGGGCGTAACCGTACAGAAAATGCTGCGCGACGCCAAGCCCGACCGCCTGATGATTGAGGCAAGCGGACTGGCACACGCCGCCAGTGTCATTGACGAATTGAAAGCCAAACCGCTGGACAGTCTTCTGGAAATCGGCGCCGTCTTTACCGTCGTCGATCCGCGCCAGTTCATCAACCCCGATTACGCGCAGCAGGCGTTGTATAAAGACCAAATCGGCATCTGCGACGTATTGGTCGCCAGCAAAACCGATTTATGCACCCCCGAACAGCTTGCCGAATTTCATGACAAAGCGGCAAAACTGTTCCCACCCAAAGCCAAAGTGGTCGAAGTCCAAAACGCACAGCTCGACATCCAATGGCTTGACATTCCCGTTATCGAAAAATCACGTTACCGTCTCAAAGCCCTGCCGGACAACACCATGGGCTTCCAGTCGCAAGGTTTCACATTCCCCGCCGGACGCGATTTCGACGGCGAAAAATTGACCAACTTCTTCAACGACCTGACCAAATTCACAGACGGCCTCGTCCGCGCCAAAGGCGTGTTCCAAGTGCTCGGCACATGGGTGTGGCTCAACTGGGTGGACGGGCAATGGGGCGCCAACCAAGTCTCATGGCGCCGCGACTCGCGCTTCGAGCTGATTGCCAAGTCGTTTGACGCGGATTTGATTGAGAAGAAACTGCAAGAGGCTTTGGAGAAATAAGGAAGGTCGTCTGAAAAGTTTATTGCATTAAAGCTTGTAAAAATAATAGTTAGGGCAGACATCAATGTAAGATTGTGTCTATTCATGTATTATTGAATATGATTACCAAATTTACGAGCTACTGCGAACCTGTAAAGAATCAATACTTAGAAAGAGAAATATGAAAATTACAGAAGTTTTTACTCCTAAAAGTAGTGCTATAAATCCTATGATGTATGTCGCGCGCCCTCAATTAGAAAGTAAATTGAAACGAGCTATTGAAAGGGATTTTCACACTCTAATTTATGGAGAGAGTGGTAATGGAAAATCATGGCTTTACAAAAAGGTTTTAACGGAAGAAGGAGTACCATATAAGATAGTAAACTTAGGTACTGCAGCTAGAAATGGTTCTATTTCACAGGAGATTTTTAATGTCATTTCTCCGTTAGATTTTTATGAAAAAACAGGGTACAGCGAAACTAAACAGACAGGAATTTCTGCTGGTTTTAATCTTGGAGTAAAGGCAGAAGTTGGAGGTAAGATAAATCATGTAGGACAATATTCAATTAGATCTAATGATATTTTGCTTAAAGCATTTAATTTATTTAATAATGCGCATAAAGATCAAAGAAAATTTATTGTATTGGATAATTTAGAGGCTATTTTTAATAATGAAAATTTAATGGATGAGTTAGCAAATATTATTTTGCTACTTGATGATGAAAGATATTCTATATATAAGGTGTATTTCTTGCTTGTGGGAACCCCTAATGGAGTTTTACAATATTTTAGAAAAACTAAAAATACGGAATCAGTATCAAATAGAATAAAAGAAATGGATGAAGTTGGAGGTTTATCTATTAAACAAGTGCAATATATTATTGAAAATGGTTTAAATCTATTAGGATTTATAATTTCTAAGGAAGAACTTAATTTTTTGATTAACCATGTTTTCAATGTGACTTTGGGAATTGCACAACGAGTTCAAGAATATGGTGAACAATTAGCGTACGCAATCCAAGATAATAATAATATGTATGATAAGGAACTAATTAAGATTGCTGATTATGAATGGCTTAAAGATGGATTAAAAGAATGTTATCAGCAAATTGAAAATAATCTAAATAGTATCAATACGGAGATAGCTAGGAAAAATCAAGTTATTTATTGCATAGCAAAAATTGAAGCTCATCAGTTTAATTCAAATGATATTACATCTTTAATTAAAGAGGAGTTTCCACAGACAATTCCTGAAACTAATATGGGTATTGGTAATATTCTTTCGGAATTAAGTAAAGGAGATTCTCCATTAATAATTAGAAATAATAAAGTTAATTCTTATTCAATAAAAGATCCAAAATATTTAATGTGTATTAGGATAATGCTTAGAAAAAGTTATGATAGTAAAAAAGTTGAAAAATTGAACTTTGGACAGTTTGCACAGAGAGGTTTAGATTTTGGAGATTCTGAGTAAGAAGAAAATGTATTATCAATATATTGTTGCTTGCTAAAATAATTTAAAGATACCAAATATGTACCGTTACATCTCCCACCGCCTCTTACTCTTAATCCCCACGCTGTTGGGGATTTTGGCGATTACTTTTGCCGTTATCCAATTTGTGCCGGGCGGGCCGGTCGAGCAGATGGTGCAGCAGTTGACGCATGGTGCGGTCAGCGGCGAGACGGCGAATGCGACGGCGGGCAATATCATGAAAAACGGCAACCGCATCAGTCCGGAAGATTTGGCGGCGTTGAATGCGCTGTACGGTTTCGATAAGCCGCCGCTGACGCGGTTTGCGGATATGGTGTGGCGGTTTGCCCGTTTTGATTTGGGCAAGAGTTTTTTCCATCATGAAACCGTGTTCGAGCTGGTCAAACAGAAAATGCCGGTGTCGATGAGCTTGGGCTTGTGGACGTTTTTCCTGACTTATCTGATTTGTATCCCGTTGGGCATTGCCAAGGCGGTGCGCGACGGCAGCCGTTTTGACGCGGTAACGGGGATGGTAGTGCTGGTCGGTTATACCATACCGCCGTTTGTGTTGGGTTTGGTGCTGCTGGTGTTATTCGGCGGCGGCAGCTTTTTTGCGTGGTTCCCGCAGGGCGGGTTGGTCGGCGATGATTTCGATACGTTGTCGTGGGCGGGCAAAATTAAGGATTATCTGTGGCACATGGCGCTGCCGATTACGGCTTCGGTGGCGGGCAGTCTGGCGGTAACGACGGTGTTGACGAAAAACGTGTTTCTTGAAGAAATCCGCCGCCAATATGTCTATACTGCCCGCGCCAAGGGTTTGCCGGAAAAACAGATTTTGTGGAAACACGTTTTCCGCAACGCGATGATTCCGCTGATTACCGGCTTTCCCGCTGCCTTTATCGGCGCGTTTTTCACCGGCAGCCTGCTGATTGAAACCTTGTTCTCGCTCGACGGGCTGGGGCTGCTTTCCTACGAGGCGGTGATGAAGCGCGATTATCCGGTGGTGATGGGAACGCTGTATGTGTTCACGCTGATGGGTTTGCTGGCGAAATTGGTGTCGGATATTTCTTATTCGTGGGTCGATCCGCGCATTCATTTCGGCGGACAGAAATAGGTCGTCTGAAAAAAAAACATTCAGACGACCTATTAATTAACTTACAAATTCAAATAATATCAAAACCACATCTGTTTATATATTCATTGACTGGAGATATTTCTTGCGATACCGTTGGAGGGCATATTGTTACAATTTTTGCAAAATTTACATCATCAGAAGTAACAAATAAACTACCTCCTAAATTATTGGATTTTTTTGGCATCGGTATAAGTACATATACTCCGTCAATTAGTATCAGAAATTTATGAGCTATTTCTGTTTGATTATATTTAACAATATATTTGACTTTATAAACCGGTTTTTTACCTGATATATTATCAAACGGAGTAGAAGGAAGCCAATCCTCATCAAAATCTTCGAAATTCGAATCGCGCTCTATTCTTAGATTAACATCAGAACGATAAATAAACAGTCCTCGATTTTCATTTCTCTGCCATTCATCAGGATTAGAGTTTTTTAAGATCTCATCGATCTCATTTATTGTATTAATCATTCAATATTCCTTCTTGTTTAAATTTAGGAACTAAATAATTGGATAGCATATGACGATAAGCGCCAGCAAAAAAACGACATTCATCAATAAAATCAGCAGGATTAAAACCTTTGCCATATCTATACACTGCCCTGGCTGAAAAAACGCATATACTCTGCTCTTTATCAAGCCTTATGTAAGACCGTATGTTAAATCTTTTATTCATTTCGTTTATTAGATTAAGAATAAAACGTTCATTGTTCTCAAATTCGTTATAAGTACATAGAGCAGTATTTTCTCCTATATCGAACTGCTTTTCTTTAGGATCAAGTCCAATAAGCACACCTTCTGAATTTAGTTCTATCATCCAATAATATGAATCTGAATCAGAGAGATATTGTGCTTCTTTGATATCGATATAGGCATTTTTGAAAATATTTGTTATTTTCTGACTGGTAACGAATTCTGGGTCAATCAGTTCATACATATTGTTTCCTTTTTTAAATAAGTTGTAAGTAGCAATGCGTTTGCCAGCGCAATAATATGATATACTACTAAAAAAATCGAGCCACCAACAAATTATCCATTAGCCCACCCGAAAAGTATCAAAAAGTATTGAAGTGAATATTATGCAAATTAACGAAAAAATCAAGAAAGTTCGAGAATTGAGTCGACTTACACAAGAGGAAATGGCTTCCCGGTTAAATATGTCTACCAATGGCTATGCTAAGATTGAACAGGGAAAAACGAGAATGAATATTCCAATGTTGGAGCGGATTACTACCATATTGGGTATTAATTTGATGGAGTTGCTGAAGGCTGATGATAGAAGCCTGATTTATTTAATTAATAAAAATATTCAATATGATGGCAATCATTATGCAAACGAAAGTACTATAAAGTTAGAAAAATTGCAACTTATACTGGATCACAAGAATGAGTTGTTACTACAAAAAGAACGTGAAATCGAAGCATTGAAATTGGCACTATCTGCTTTTCAAAATGTATAATTTCATGTCTATATCCTTATATATCAGGCCGACTGAAAATTTTCAGTCGGCCTGATAATAACAAGCTATGAGTAAACATTTTTCTTACTGGCAGGCATTCAAGCAACACAAACGCGGCTGGTTCGCGCTGCGGGTTTTGGCCGTTTTGTTTGCCGTCGCGCTGCTTGCGCCTTTGTGGAGCAACGACAAGCCCTTGTGGATACGTTATCAGGGCGAATATTATTTTCCGCTGGTAAACGAATACAACGAAACCGTGTTCGGCGGCGATTTCGATACGCCTGCCGATTACCTCGACCCGCTGATACGCGGCAACATCACATCAAACGGCAATTACGCCGTTTATCTGCCCAATCCCTACGATGCCGATACGCTTAATGATTTCGACACGCAGCCGGACCCTGCAAGTCCGTCCGAAAGGCACTTGCTCGGCACGGACGACCGCGGTCGCGATGTCTTGGCGCGTTTGGTTTACGGATTCCGCGATTCCCTGTTGTTTGCCCTTGCATTGACCTTTGTAACGACCGTAATCGGCGTGATCACCGGCGCGGTGCAGGGTTATTTCGGCGGCAAGACCGACCTTTTGATGCAGCGTTTTATCGAAATCTGGGGCGGGATGCCGGAGCTTTATCTGCTGATTATCCTGTCTTCGTTTTTTAATCCCAGTTTGTTGATTTTGCTGGTGTTGCTGTCGCTGTTCGGCTGGATGGGGCTGTCGGACTACGTCCGCGCCGAGTTTTTGAAAAACCGTCAGGCGGATTACGTTTTGGCGGCGCGTTCGATGGGCGTGGCCAACCGCGCGATTATGTGGCGGCACATCCTGCCCAACAGCCTGACGCCCGTATTGGCGTTTCTGCCTTTCCGCATCTCCGGCGCGGTGCTTGCGCTGACCAGCTTGGATTTCCTCGGTTTGGGCGTTCCCGCGTCGCAGGCGAGCTTGGGCGAACTCTTGGCGCAGGGTAAGGACAACTTGGACGCTTGGTGGATAGGCTTGTCCACCGTCGGTACGCTGACGATTATGCTGCTTTTGCTGGTGATGATAGGCGAGGGCTTGCGTCAGGCGTTTGACGTGCGCGCGAGGGGATGATTTTCCGTATTGCGGATGAATATAAAAATAGCCGATAGCTCATTTTCCTGCTATATAGATGGCTTTTCAGGCCGATGCTTGTTTTCAGGGCGAAAAAACCTGTTTATGGGCGCGACCGCAAAAATATTTTACTCACTTAATTTTTAAAGAATTTCAATGAATCAAACACACAACACAAACTTTTACGAAATGCTGACCGCTGCCTGCCGTAAAAACGGCAAAGGTACTGCGGTGTTCAACGACAAAGAAAAAACCACCTACCACGCGCTCAAGCAAGAAGTCGATGCCGTAGCCGCATATCTGCAAAATATGGGCGTCAAATTCGGGGACAAAGTGGCTTTGGCAGTGTCCAATTCGCCGGAGTTTATCAGCGCCTATTTTGCCGTCTCCGCCATCGGCGCGGTTGCCGTACCGATGAATACGTTTTTGAAAAACAACGAATACGCGTATATTTTGAACGACTGCAAAGCGCGGTTTATGTTTGCTTCGGCAGGTTTGCAGAAAGAATTGAAGGGGCTGAAGAAACAGACCCGCGTCGAGAAAATCATTTGGATAGGCGAAGCGAAAGCAGCGGACGAAGCCGATGTGCGTTTTGAAGAAGCGCGCCGTTTTTCGGGTATGCCCGATTTGAGCCGCCAACCGAAAATCGATGATTTGGCGCATATTATTTACACTTCCGGTACGACAGGCCATCCCAAAGGCGCATTGATCAGCTATGGCAACCTGTTTTCCAACCTTGAAGGCATCGAGCGCATCTTTAAGATTACCAAACGCGACCGCTTCGTCGTGTTCCTGCCGATGTTCCACAGCTTTACGCTGACGGCCATGGTGTTGCTGCCGATTTATATGGCGTGTTCGATTATTTTGGTGAAATCCGTTTTCCCGTTCTCCAACGTTTTGAAACAGGTTTTATTCAAACGCGCGACCGTGTTTTTGGGCGTGCCCGCGATTTACACCGCCATGAGCAAAGCGAAAATCCCTTGGTATTTCAGATGGTTCAACCGCGTCCGTCTGTTTATCAGCGGCGGCGCGCCTTTGGCGGAACAAACCATCCTCGACTTTAAAGCGAAGTTTCCGCGTGCCAAGCTTTTGGAAGGCTACGGCTTGAGCGAATGCTCGCCCGTCGTCGCCGTCAACACGCCCGAAAGGCAAAAAGCCCGCAGCGTCGGCATCGCCTTGCCCGGATTGGAAGTCAAAGCCGTCAACGACGAATTGGTCGAAGTACCGACGGGCGAAGTGGGCGAACTCATCGTCAAAGGCGGTTCGGTCATGCAGGGATACCTGAATATGCGCGATGCCACGGACGAAGCCATCGTTAACGGCTGGCTGAAAACAGGCGATTTTGTCACGATAGACGAAGACGGCTTTATCTTTATCGTCGACCGCAAAAAAGACCTGATTATTTCCAAAGGGCAAAACGTTTATCCGCGCGAAATCGAAGAGGCGATTTACAAACTCGACGCCGTCGAAGCCACAGCCGTCATCGGCGTGAAAGACCAATACGCCGACGAAGAAATCATCGCCTTTATCCAACTCAAAGACGGCGAAACGCTGGACGAAGCCGACGTGCGCGCCCATTTGCGCGGACATTTGGCGAATTTCAAAATCCCCAAACAGATTTACTTTAAAGACGAACTGCCGAAAAACGCCACGGGCAAAGTGTTGAAACGGGTGTTGAAAGAGCAGTTTCAGAAATAATTAAGCGTTCAGACGACCTCGGTTTGCGGGTTTGAATCAGAGGTCGTCTGAAAAGCAGAAAGCCGATGTTTGTTGGGCGTGTTTCTTGTAAACCATCAGATATGGCTTATTGCTTCGTAAAGATTTCTGCCCGTGCGGCGGGTATTGCCGATTTGATTCCAACCGTTTTCCGTTTTTAGACGACCTCGATACCATGACGAAACCCATCCTTGAAATTGAAAACCTAAACGCCTTTTTCCCCGGCAAGCAAGTCCTGCACGATGTCAGCCTGACCGTACAGACCGGCAGGAAACTGGCATTGGTCGGCGAGAGCGGCAGCGGTAAAACCGTGTTGGCGCAGGGCATTATGCGGCTGAATCCGCTGGTGTCGTTTGAAGGTCGTCTGAAATTCGACAGCAACGATTTGCTGACCCAATCCGAACGCGCCCTGCAAAAGCTGCGCGGGCGGGAAATCGGCATGGTGTTTCAAGAACCGATGACCGCGCTCAACCCCGTGATGCGCGTCGGCGCGCAGATTGCCGAAGTGCTGACCCTGCATCTGGGTTTGGACAAAAAACAGGCATGGGCGAGGGCGGTCGAACTTTTGGCGGAAACCGGCATCCGCGAGCCTGAGCAGAAAGCCTTTGCCTATCCCTTCCAGCTTTCTGGCGGACAGCGGCAGCGGGCGATGATTGCGATGGCGGTTGCCGCCGAACCCAAGCTCTTGATTGCCGACGAACCGACCACCGCCTTGGATGTCGCCGTGCAGGCGCAGATTCTCGATTTGTTGGCGCGCTTGCAGCAGGCGCACAACATGACCATGCTCTACATCACCCACGACCTGAACCTTGTCCGCCGCTTTGCGGACGACGTCGCCGTGATGCGCGGCGGACGCATTGTCGAAACGGGCGCAGCGGCGGAAGTGTTCGCCCGTCCGCAACACGAATATACGAAAATGCTGTTGAACGCCGGTGCCGCACGCAAGGTCGTGCCTTTGGCGGGCAATCCTGCCACCGTCTTGCAGGCGGAGCAGCTTTCCGTTGCCGTCAAAGAAACGGCGGGCTGGTTCAAAAAACGCAGCAAAACCCTGCTGGAGCCGGTGTCCTTCGATTTGAAAGCGGGCGAAACGCTGGGCATCATCGGCGAAAGCGGCTGCGGCAAAACCACGCTGGCAAAAGCCGTCATGCACCTTATCGACGCGGAAGGTCGTCTGAAAATCAACGGCGAAGCTTGGACGCGCGAATCGAGGCGCGACATCCAAATGGTGTTCCAAGACCCGTTCGGCGCATTCAACCCGCGCATGAACGTCTTTAATATCGTTTCCGAAGCCCTGCGCGTCCACGAACCCGATTTGTCCCGCGCAGAAATGCGGCAGCGCGTGCAAGACGTATTGCGTCAGGTCGGACTGCCCGAAGACGCGCTCGAACGCTATCCGCACGCCTTTTCCGGCGGACAACGCCAGCGGCTCGCCATCGCCCGTGCCATCATCGTCCGCCCGAAAATCCTCGTTTTGGACGAACCCACCAGCGCGCTCGACGTACAATGGCAGCAACAGATTCTGGAGCTGCTCGCCGATTTGCAGAAAAAACACGGTCTCAGCCTCATCATCATCAGCCACGACCTCGCCGTCATCCGCGCCCTGTCGCACCGCGTGATGGTGCTGAAAGACGGCAAAATCGTTGAAGAGGGCGGCTGCGAAACCGTATTTGCCAACCCTTCCAGCGATTACACGCGCCATCTGATGAGCTTTAGGGCAGGCTGACCGATCGGGCAGGTCGTCTGAAAAACATTAGCCAATCCCGATGGCAACCTTACAAAAAAGCTATTACACTTTTGCGACACTTGAAATTTTCAGCCCCAAGCCCTATTCTGCACAACATCTGATTCAATTTGACACAAAAAGGAAAAACTCATGAGCAGCGAACTGATTATCCACACTACTGATGCAAATTTCGAACAAGACGTTTTGAAATCCGACGTTCCCGTATTGCTCGACTTCTGGGCACCTTGGTGCGGCCCTTGCAAAATGATCGCTCCGATCTTGGACGACATCGCCGCCGAATTTGAAGGTCGTCTGAAAGTCGTCAAACTCAACATCGACGAAAACGAAGCCACCCCCGCCAAATTCGGCGTGCGCGGTATTCCGACGTTGATGGTGTTCAAAAACGGCGAAAACGTCGCCACCAAAGTCGGCGCTTTGGCAAAAGGTCAATTGACCGCATTTGTAAACGCTTCTTTGGCTTAAGTTTCAACAACGCAAAAGGTCGTCTGAAAATGTTCAGACGACCTTTTTGTATGTTTGGATTTTAGGGAAACGGGATGCTTTACCTATTCTCTTCTTTATCGTTCGAGGATTTCGGCAAACGGGCATTGCCCGATTAAATTCGCTTTAATCTGCGCTAAAAAGGTCGTCTGAAAACCTAGTATCAGGTTTTCAGACGACCTTTCGTATAGTGGATTAACTTTAAACCAGTACGGCGT
>NZ_KV800981.1:72175-101188 GCF_001810355.1 Neisseria sp. HMSC074B07
CGCCTTGTCCTGATTTAGTTAATCCACTATATATTTACGCCTTGTTTGAACATTTATTCCTTGCGTTGCAAAACGGCGGCGAAGAATCCGTCGGTTTGGTGTTTTGCCGAATCGAGGCGCAGGTACTTGCCGGTGTTCAAATCGATTTTCAAACCGGCGAGCAATTCGGCGCAGTCGAGGAGTTCGTATTCCGAGTGTTCTTCCAAAAAGCGTTCGACCTGCATTTCGTTTTCTTCGGGCAACACGCTGCAAGTGGCGTAAACCAGCCTGCCTTGCGGTTTGACCAGTTTGGCGGCGGCATCGAGGATGCTGTGTTGCTGTTCCAAAAGTTTGGCGACGGTTTCGGGCGATTGGCGGTATTTGAGGTCTGGGTTGCGGCGCAGTGTGCCTAAGCCGGAGCAGGGGGCATCGACCAAAACGCGGTCGGCTTTGCCGGTCAGGCGGGCGATGCGGCCGTCGTGTTCGCTGCTGATGCGTTCGGGGTGGATATTGGTCAGTCCGGCGCGGGTCATGCGGGGCTTGAGGTTGGCAAGGCGTTTTTCGGCGATGTCGAAGGCGTAGATTCTGCCTTTGTTTGCCATTTGCGCGCCGACGGCGAGGGTTTTGCCGCCTGCGCCGGCGCAGAAATCGACGATGATTTCGCCGCGTTTGGCACCGACGAGCAGGGCGAGGAGCTGGCTGCCTTCGTCTTGGACTTCAAGCGTGCCGTCTAAAAACAATTCGTGTTTGTTGAGGGCGATTTTGTTTTTCAGGCGGATGCCCCAAGGGGAATAGGGCGTGGCTTCTGCGTCGGGGCTTTCGGCTTGAAGCAGGGGCAGCACTTTGTCGCGTCTGCCTTTAAGCGTGTTGACACGGATGTCGAGCGGCGCGGCTTGGTTGATGCTGCGGCCGAAGGCAAGGATTTCTTCCTCACTGAAATGTTTTTGCAGTTGTTCCACCAGCCATTGCGGCAATTCGGCGGCGGTATGGAGGTCGTCTGAAAATTCGGTTTTGCGCGCTTTGAGGCTGCTGAGAAACTCGGTTTCTTCTTCGTCGAGCAGGTCTTTGATTTGGCTGATGTTGGTGCTTCTGCCGAGGACGAGCGCGGCAAGCGCGGCTTTGCGCGGCTGGGCATGCGGACGGCGCAGGACGGTACTGATTTTTTGATAATGGCGCAGGGCGGCGAAGGCGGTTTCGGCAATTTCGTGGCGGTCTTGGCGGCCGAGTTTTTTGTATTCGCGGAAGTAGGCGGACAAAACGGCATCGGCAGGCTGTTTGAAAGTCAGCATGTCAGCCAGCACTTTGGCGGTATGGTCGAGTTGGATCGGGGTCATGGTGGGTTCGCAATCGGGGGAAAGGCTTGGATTATACTGGAAAGGTCGTCTGAAAACGTTGAATCGGGTTTCAGACGACCTTCATGATGCGTTCGATTTCATGCCAAAAGCCGTCGGGGCGCAATTCGAGTTTGGCGATTAAACCGCTTTCGATTTGGCGGATGTCTCGCTCGGACAGGGTTTGCGCCTCGGCGACGCGGGCGGGGGCGAGGTATGCCATGCGGTCGATGAAGTGGTAGCGTGCGCCCTCGTGGGTCGGATATGCCGACCAGTCGCGGATGAAGATTCCGCGCCAGCAGTATGGGTTCAGCGGGGCTTCGGCGGAATCTGCGCCGACTGGGAAAAAGCCGATACCGCGTATGATTGAGGCGGGTTGCGGCGCGTCGGGGAGACGGTTTTGCCGAAGGGTTTCGCTGCCTTCGGAGGAATGAAGCAGGGCAAGCTGGCGGGGCAGTTTGGCGGCTTTGGCGGCGAGGGTGTCTTTGGGATTGAGTCCGCACAGGTCTGCGGATTTGCCGCTGCCGCTGCCGTAATATTTGCAGGTCAGTTCGATATGATAGGGTTTGCCGTTGATGGAGGCGATGAAATCGGCGGCGCCTTGCGTGAGGTCGTCTGAAAACACGGGCAGGTTATAGGCGTGCAATTCGGTATGCGGTGCATGGGCGAACCAAAATACGAGCAGGCGTTCGGCGTAGATGCCGAGTCGGTTGCCGAAGGGGGCGTGTTCGGCGAGATAGTCGTCTAAGGGGGAGGGATTGCCGTCCAAATCCAAAAGATAGCGGAAGCCGTGTTCGCCCAATAGTGTGCGGACGCTCAATTCGCAGCCGCTTTGCCAAAGTGGCGGGGCAGTCAGCAGAGTGGCGAGGGCGCGGACGGACGGGTTGGTGAGTTTCCACCATAGGGCATCTAGGGCGTAGTTCATGGGGTGGTGCGGATGTCGGGAAGGTGATGGATTTTATAATATTGAGCATGAAGTTGAAACCTGTAAGCCGCTGTACCGTCTAGGCAGCAATTGTTTTTCACCTTCAAGATATTGAACAAGTTGGCAATCGGGCGGTAACGTTCTCCCTATTAAAAAAGGTCGTCTGAAAACGCTTTAGCGAGACTTGCTATCGGTTTTCAGACGACCTTTGTTTTGAAACGGTTGTCATCCGTTCGGGTTTGTGTTGAAGGTTTTGCAAACGGATTGCTTGGGGGAAAGGTGGCTAGTTGCTTAACACATCGTGTTTTTTAGTTAAGACATATTGATAGACTTCTTCTACCGCCGCTTCGTCATAGCTTTTGCCAAAACGCTTTTTGTAGCCCAAGTCATAGAGTTTGACGTGGTGTTCTTCTGAAATTTCGACGCCTACGTTTTCCAAACATGACTTGGCGCAATGCAGATGGCAGCCGTCGATGACCAGTATCGGCCTGCCGGACTGCGCTTTGCGTACCAAAGGTGCGACTTTGCCTCCTACGCCGGAAATACACGACATTTCAAATTCGCCGGCGTGATCGAGTGCTACGGCGGTATTGTTGGCAAGTTGCGCTACGTCAGAACATCCGGAACAGGAATAAATCAACGGAAGTTCGCTGCGGTTGGGCATTTTTAATCTCCTCTTTAGACTTTTTCATTTTGTATGTGTATTTTAATCCATCAATAATCGGTAAAGCACGCTCAGATTGAAGCAGACCTGACAAAAGTGGTCGATTTTCTGCCATGCCGGGTTGGATTCGGGATGCCTGAAGGTCGTCTGAAAATATTTTAGCAAAACTTGCTGTCGGTTTTCAGACGACCTTTTCTTTGGGGACTGGGCTATGCTTTGTCCTCTTCGTTTTCCACTGCTTTGGGCGGAACGGGCGCGAACCAGCCGACCAAGAGCAGCAGCACGCCGACGATGATGAAGGAGGCGATGCGGGCGATGCCGCCGCTGTTGGAAAGCTCGATGAGGAAGAGCTTGACGACGACGACGGCCATCAGCGCTGCGCCGGTTATCCAGAAGGGGCGCAGTTTGCGGCGGTTGCCGTACACCATCAGGATGATGGCGGTCACTGCCCAGACGACGGAGAGGCTGGCTTGCAGGCCGAAGGATTGAAGCATGATGTCGAGGCGCCAAGTGATGCCGTCGTAGAAGTGCCACAGGCGCATCACGCCCGCGCTGATGACCATGAATGCGAGGGCGGCGACGCCGGGCGCGTTCACGCGGCGGTATTCTGCAGGCAGAGCTTCGGGCAGGGACTTCAGGGCGAACCACAGCATTCCGGCGCAGGCGAGTTCCAGCGGGTTAAGCAGCGGGATATACGGCAACGGCGTGGGTTGGAACGGAGTAGAGAAGTTCGTCCATATCATCCAACTTGCCGCGGCAAGGGCGGCTATCGGCAGGGCGGAATGCTGATAGGCGGATTGATGTCGTCTGAAAAAGCCGCGCTGCCGCTGCGTATGAAGGACGACCCACATGATCAGCGGTACGGCAAGCCACGAGAGCTGCGACCAAACGCCGTCGACGAGTTCGCCGACATACATTCCCGACCAAAGCGACCAAAGGATGCCGAGCATGATGATGTTGATTTTGTGCAAGCCGATAGGCGCATTGGTTCGGCGGTTATTCAGGATGAGGAAGTTCAACACGGTGGCGGCGGCAAGCGGCAGGGCTGCGGCGGCCGTCCATAGATGTTCGAGGTGATAGCCGATGAAGTGCAGGGCAAACAGGGGCAGGAATGCCAAGGTCGTCTGAAAAAGCTCTTTCCAGTTCAAACGGTTGGCAAGCAACAGCAAGGCGGTGAATATCGGCAATGCCCAAAGCTCGATGAACAGGGTTTCTTCGCCCGTCCATTGGGTATAGATGGCGAAGCCGCCCAGCATCAGGGCGATAACGAGGATAGCCCAGCCCGCAATTTGCGAGAACGGGAGGGTTTGGTCTTGTTTGTCTTGGTTTTCAGATGCTTCGGTTTGGACGCGCGGATATTGCAGCATGTAGGCGGCAGCAAACAGCAGTGGCGCGGCGGCAAAGAGGTGCCAGTGTGTCAGGAAGCCGTTGGATTCATTATTAATCGAGGCTTGGAAGAGCAGGATAAAGATTGCATTGCCCAAGGCGAATGTGCTGAACACGTCCGACTTGCCTTTGCCTCGGCAGAACGCCCAAGCTGCCACCAAAGCAGAGAAAATGATGATGCTGCCGCGTTCCGCGAAAAACAGTAAAGGCAGGATGGATGTGTAGAGCAGGGCGGCGCAGAGGGTTGCGTTTTGAAGCGTGTGTTCCCAGTGTGCCGAGCCTTTACGGCGGTAGAGGTGCCACTGCAGGTAAATTGCTGCGCCGCCGAACAGGGTCAGCAGGGTGGTGAACCATTGACCTTGCAGGATGGTGGATCCTCCCTCCTGATAACCGCTCAGTTGGGTCAGCGCCGCCAGCAGATAAACGACGAGCGCACCCAAACGCATATGCGGACGCTGTTGGCGCAGCCCGAAGAAATACACGAGCGCGGATTCTACCGTCCACAGGATGACGGTGTTGCCGCGTTCAAAGTAAAGCGGAACGGCGAGCGTGAGGAAAAGCAGCGACAAGGCAACAAACGCCTGACGCAGGATATACAAACCCTGTTGCTGTTTCAGCATCAGCGCGGCAAGCCCGTAAACGGCGGCGAAGCCCAGCGCAGAGAATGCATCCGCAGACGGCCAGTGTTCCACCATGCGGTATTGCAGTCCGAACGCCGCCGCCATCGTGCCGAACAATAAAGTATGGTCGAGGACGTGGACGCGCAGGCCGTGGGAGCAGATGCTGTTCCAAATTTCTTCCAGCGTCGCATTGTCGGCAACGGGCGCGAGCGTGTCTTCGCGGCTATCCGTCAGCTTGCGGCGGGCGAACAGATAGGCGATGAAGGTGTAGAGCAGCCAGTGGTAAATCAGGAAAGGTTCGGTCGTGGCGAAATGCTGCGGCGTATAGCTTTGCATGCCCCACAACGCGGCGATGGAGAAGGTTCCGGCGAAACCCGTCAGGTTCAGCGGCCGCCATGCCTTAAACCAGGCAATCGCCGCTACGCCGGCATTGAGCAGGGAAAGGTAGGAAAACAGCACCAAATAATTGCCGCTGCCGTCCGATACCAGGATGGGCGCCGCCAGACCGCCGACCAAGGCGACCTGCGCCATAATCTGCGCGTTTTGCCTGATCGCCAGCAACGCCATCAATACGACCATCGCCACCATTAGCACGAACACGATCGGTGCGGGCAGCAGCGGATGCAGTTTCAACGTCGCCAAAGCGGTCAGATACATCACCGCCACGCCGAAGCCTTGCAACACCAAGCCGTATTCGCGTTTGCGGCTTTGCAGCTTCCAGCCGCCGATGACCGCCGCCAGACCCGCGCCTGCCACGGTCAGGTAACGCATTTCCACCGGCACATGAATCCGCTCGGAGGCATAGCGCAAGAGGAACGCCAAGCCGAGGAACAGCACCACGATACCGGTTTTCAGCAGTGGATTGCCGTGCAGGAACCAAGCAACAATCGGATTTTCGGAGAATTTGAAATCGAAACCTTCTTCTTTTCGGATAATGGTTTCACGAGAATCTGCGTCTGCAGTTTCAGATATAGGTTCAGACGACATCGGCGCTTCGTTTTCAGACGACGTTTGCAGGACAGGTGCGTCTTGTTTGCGTTCGTCTTCTTGAATAGCGGAAACTTGGGCAGGCGTTTCGACGCTATCTGCGGACAAAGCAGGTTCGGGCTGTACGGAAGATTCAGCGGAAACAGGGGGAACAGGCGTAGAAAAAGAGGGGGCGGTAACCGGTTCGATGTGCGGCTCGACGGACGCATTGTCCGCAGTTGCAACAGGTTCAACCTTCTCATGAAGCGGCGCAGGGGTCGTCTGAATATCGTCGGCATGTTCGGACAAAACAGCACGCAGTTTCCGCGCCTGCCCGACTTCTGCTTTATCATGAACGGTTTCTTGTTCCAAAGCCGTCAAACGCAGCTTCAGCAACTCGATTTCTTTTTCCAGGTTTTGCAGCTTTGCATCATGTTCTTCCTGACGCGGTTTGCCGAGTTCCCGCGCAAACAACCATAAAATAGAGCCGAAAATGACGCCGACGGTCATTTCGTCAAGAAAATAGCCAATGAGGATGGGGATGAGTAGGCAGAAATACTGCATAAAACACCTGTCCGATAACGGTAAAAATATGCCAATTGTAGCATTCTTGTCATGAGAAGGATGTATAGAAGGCGTAACGGTAGGAAAAGGTGTTGTGCGGTAAGCAACATTGTATTTGCAGAATTAATTCACGGCACAAGGTCGTCTGAAAAGCGAAATTGGATTTCAGACGACCTTGTCGATGGGTTTCGTCCTGCTGTTTATCATGAATATAGGCTTTATATCGTGAAACCGGGCGCAAGTCCTGTGAACTTGCCATGCTTGATACGGACTATTTATTATAGGCGTTAGCTTCGATAGGGTACGGTTTGTCTAGCCACCAATTCTCAAGGCTTTTTTGATACCCATATTTTTCGAAAGAAAATCTAATGCCTCATTTTTGGATTTTCAACCAATTTGTCCCCTCTCCCCGTGGGAGAGGGTTAGGGAGAGGGCAGTAAGCCGCAGGCTTACATTCAGGTTCCTAGGTTTCGCAAAAAAATCTTCTGAAAGGTCGTCTGAAAGGTTGCCACGTCAAGAGGCTGCGTACACTGAAAACGAGCGAAGCAAATTTCGCCAACACGGAACGCTAAAACCTTTTCAAAAAGGAAAATACGATGAAATTCAATCAAATCCATTTATTGTGTATTGCCGCAGTCTTGGCGCTTGCTGCCTGCAAAAATACTGAAGTTCCGTTAAACAGTCAGGTTGAGTTGCCCGAAACATTTACGCAGGATGCGGCGGCGAAGGGCAATGCGGACATCGGGGCGTGGTGGCAGCAGTGGAACGATCCGGTGTTAAGCGGATTAATCGCGCAGGGTTTGGCGCAGGGGCATGATGTGAAAATCGCCGTCAGCCGTCTGAACGAAGCCCGTGCCGTCGCGGGGGCTGCGCGTGCCGATTTGGGGCCGACCGTCGGCCTGAGCGGCAAGGTGGGGGCGAATGACAGCAAAATGGATAATCCGCTCAACAGCAATGCCAGAGCGTTGCTCTCGCGTTATCCGCAGGCCTCGTCTTTAAACGGCGATACCATCGATTCTCAAGGCACCAGCCTATACGGCGGACTGACCGCTTCGTGGGAGCCGGATATTTTCGGCAAGAAACGCAGCGATGCCGATGCCGCACGTTATGCTGCACTCGGACAACAAGAGCTGGCGTACGGCGCACAAATGCTGGTGGCGGGCGATATTGCCGACAATTATTTCAAAGCGCGTGCGGCTCAAGGTCGTCTGAAAACCGCCAACCAAACCGTTGCCACCTTGCGGCGGATGGTGCGCTACATCGAAGGGCGTTTTAAGGCGGGACATGTCAGCGGTTATGAAGTGAACGAGGCGAAAGTGCAACTGACCGCAGCGGAAGCCAAACGCGCCACGATAGGGGCGGAATACGCCGCTTATGTGCGCAGTATCGCCGTTTTGACCGGTAACGTGCCGCAGACGTTTACGCTGCCCGAATCGTCTGTCGATGCGTTGGCGCGCCAACCCTCCGCACCAAGCGGGCAGACACCGCAAGGCTTGCTGGAACGCCGCCCCGACCTGCGCGCGCAGGCGGCGCAAGTCAATGCCTATGCCGCCAAATTCGCCAGTGCCAAAGCCGATTTACTGCCACGCTTCACCATCAGCTTTATGGGGCAGGGCGGACGTATCGGTGTGGACGGCGACCGTTCGCTGACCGGCTGGGCAAGTTTGCTGTCGGTGGGCATACAGACGCCGCTGTTTACCAACGGCCGCATCAAAGCCAATATCAAAGCTGCCGATGCGCGCCTTCAGACGGCATTGCTGGAATACGACAAACGGCTCCTGACCGCGCTGGGCGAAGTTGACAGCGCATATCAAGGCGTGGAATCGCTAAGCCGTCAAACCGAGTTGCTGCAAACCGCCCATAATCAGGCGGCACGCCATGCTGCCGATACGGAAAAAATGTTTCGCAACGGCTACAAAACGCTGGATGTCGCCCTCAAAGCCCATATCACCGAAGGCCAAATGCAGGAAAACCTGATTGCGGCGCGGCTGGCAAGGGCGCAGATGCTGGTGTCGCTGTATAAGGCATTGGGCGGCGGCTGGTTGAAATATAGTGGATTAACTTTAAACCGGTACGGCGTTGCCTCGCCTTGGCTCAAAGAGACATTCTCTAAGGTGCTGAAGCACCAAGTGAATCGGTTTCTGTACTGTCTGTACTGTCTTGCGGTTTCATCGCCTTGTCCTGATTTAGTTAAGCCACTATAGTAAAAGTAAAAAGGTCGTCTGAAAAATTTCAGACGACCTGGGTTTATTAGAAGAATGGAAAATTTCTGATATCGATATAGATAAGGTTGTCGATTAAAAAGTTTTAGTGGATTTTAGACCAAATTTGTGTGTGAGGAAGTAGTGATGAATCGATGTGGACCGTATTTAATTAGTGATATTGTTGAAAGCGGAAGGATTGGTAATCTTTATGTAGGGGATGATCAAGAAGATATTTGCCAAGAAATCAAAGGTTTTGTATTAAACCCTATGAGAACTTCTAAAAAATCAAAAATATTTTTAGATAATTATGAAAATATAATGTTCTCGTTAGAAAATAAAAAAATAATAGGTATGCAGATAAATTTTGAGAACACAAATGCCAAATCTGTAGTTTTAAATGATTTGTTTTCAGAATTCTCGAGTATTGATAACTGGATAAATTTTGCTGAAAAGTGCGATTGGATATGTGAGAAGAATTCTTCAATATATGTATTTAGAAAAAATAATGTTTTTATCTATGTGAATGATCAGGGTATGCTTCATTTGATATCTGTTTACTAAATTATTGATTTATATAAATTTTGATTAATGTTTGGTGTGTGTGGGACACGGGTGCAAGGATGTTGGGATTGGGAAGCATCCGAAGAAGGATGCTGAAGAAGCCAAAGTAGGATTGGTAAACAAAAAAGCCTGAACATTATGTTCAGGCTTTTGAAATTTGGCTCCCCGACCTGGGCTCGAACCAGGGACCTGCGGATTAACAGTCCGTCGCTCTACCGACTGAGCTATCGGGGAATGGGGTGCATTATAGCGTCTGAAAAAAAAGTGTCAATATTATTTTTCAGATGAGGCGTAGTAATATTACAAATAGTTGAATGTTAAAAGTATTTATTTTGTGAATAGTTGTTTTTGAAACCAGTAGGGCGCAAATGGCAACAGGCGTAGTTGGCCTGTCAGGATGCTATTTTGTCTAATATTTTACGTTGACAAGTTTTCCGTTGCGGAACTCTTGGTGTTGCATTACGGTGCCGTTATAGGCGTATGTGGTGAGTGAGCCGTTGTTTGGTGTGGCGCGGAATTGCATCAGTTGGTTGCGGCTTAAGGTATAGGGGTCTGTCCGCTTCCGACTGTTGTCGCTGTAAAAATCTTGTACGGTATATTGATCGCCTCGTTTGTTTTTCAGTTGACGGTAGTAGCCGCCCTTGACGGCGCTGTTGCTGGGATTGCCGTGTGTATCGAAATAAGTCACGATTTGTTCGTCAATAATATTAATGCCGCCTGTATTGTTTGGGGCGGTTTTATTTTTGTCTAAGGTAATCGGGATGTTGACGGAAGTGCCGAGTCCGACATGGTGTCCGATACCGGTTCCTATGCCTAAACCGATGGACATACCAGGCGTGCCGGCGGTGCAGGCGCAGAGTGCAGATGCGAGAAGGATGAGGGGGATTGAGGGTTTCATGGCATTTCCTCGCTATGAGTATGAACCTGATTGCAGGCGATAACGGAAAGGCGTGGTTTTGCCTCGGATGGGCAATGATGTTATGAAAATAAAACCACATATGGTGACTTTTCTTATTGAATTATATCGTTTTTATTCGGTGGAGGACGTTAGCTTTGATTAAGGTGGGAGAAAGAAGCATTAAGGCTGTATGGATAATAAGGATATCGGCGTATGGCGGTATGAAGTCGGGAAAATCTGCGATATAGCATATATATAGTGTAGAATGCTGTTCAGACGACCCTTCAGACGGATTTTTTTGCAAAGTAAAAAGGTTAAGAATATTTGGATATTCGCTCCCTATTTAATCGATAACGGATTCTGGAAAAAACAATGAAAACCTTGAAATTTACCAAAATGCACGGTTTGGGCAATGATTTTATGGTGGTAAACGGTATCGGGCAGGATTTTGATCCGCTGACTGCGCCGCTTGCCGAATGGTCCGACCGTTTTAGAGGGGTGGGCTTCGATCAGTTGCTGTTAGTAGAAAAGCCTTCTTCCGATGTGGTGGATTTCCGTTATCGTATATTCAATGCGGACGGCAGCGAGGTGGAGCAGTGTGGCAACGGTGCGCGCTGTTTTGCCCGATTTGTGGCGGATAAAGGTTTGACCGATAAAAAGGAAATTTTGGTGGAAACGGCTAAGGGTGTGATTATTCCCAAGCTGTTGGATAATGGTTTGGTGACCGTGAATATGGGCAAACCGCGCTTTACGTCGTCTGAAATCCCGTTTGTGCCGGTTCCTGACGAAGCGGATGATGCTTTGACGCATATGGTGATGGTCGGATTGGAGACGGTACAGGTCAGTTGTGTGAATATGGGCAATCCTCATGCTGTGATTGTGGTTGAGGATGTACAGACTGCACCCGTGGCTCATTGGGGCGAAGCCATTGAGTCGCACGAACAGTTTCCGGAACGTGTCAACGTCGGCTTTATGCAGATTGTCGATAGGGAATCTATCCGCCTGCGCGTATTTGAACGCGGCGTGGGTGAAACGCAGGCTTGCGGTACGGGGGCTTGTGCGGCCGTGGTTGCGGGCGTTCGTTTGGGGCTGCTGGCAGAAGGCGTGCCTGTGAAGGTTTCGCTGCCGGGCGGGGATTTGTTTATTACTTGGTCGCATGGTGAGGACGTTTTGATGACCGGGCCTGTTCAAACGGTTTTTGAAGGCGAGTTGCAGTATTCATGATTTGGACGAATTTGGATTTTCTCGCCGTTGTTGCTTATGGACTGGTGTTTTTTGGATTGATTTTCCGCGCTGAAATGTTCCAGTGGTTTTGGGCTTCGGTTGTTTTGTGGCTGGGCGTGTCGATTTTGGGATCTCAGCTTTTGCCGGGAATGTGGGGGATTACCCATGTCGGTCCGTTGTTTGTCCTGCATTTTTATCTGACTTTTTCCAGTGTGTTTTTCTTTGCTTTTCATTGGAAAAAGCAGGCGGATACTGATTTTTGGCAGGCGGATTTGCAGCATCCGTTTTTGAGCGTGTTTGCCGTCAGCAATGTATTGATGACTTTGGCTTTTGTGTCGATTGCCGCGATATTGTATTTTCTGATGCCGGGCCGTTCTTTGGCTTTTACGTTTCCGGCTTTGTTGAAACTGTACGCGCTCAAGCCTGTTTATTGGTTTATTTTGCAGTTTGTCATGATGGCGGTTTTTTATCTGCACCGCAGAAGTATTGCCAAGCAGTCGCCGGCGGTGTTCAGTAAAGCGCAACTCAGACTGGGCTGGCTGATGGCTTTGGTCATGCAGACTTTAGTCACGGGGGCGATAGTCGGAGAAATCGGACTTCATTAGGACGCATCAAGCCAAACAACCAAAAGTTATAAATAAAGAAACATTCGATATTGGTTTTTCAGACGACCTGTCTTTAATATACAGGTCATATCACATCAAAATCTGGAGTAGAAAATGAAGATTGCAAACAGCATCACCGAGCTGATCGGCAACACCCCGTTGGTCAAATTAAACCGTCTGACTGAAGGCTTGAAAGCCGAAGTCGCCGTCAAACTGGAATTTTTCAATCCCGGCAGCAGCGTGAAAGACCGCATTGCCGAAGCGATGGTTGAAGCCGCCGAAAAAGCGGGCAAAATCGGTAAGGATACTGTAATTGTGGAAGCAACCAGCGGTAATACGGGTATCGGTTTGGCAATGGTGTGCGCGGCGCGCGGCTACAAGCTGGCAATCACGATGCCTGAAAGCATGAGTAAAGAACGCAAAATGCTGCTTCGTGCGTTCGGTGCGGAATTGATTTTGACACCTGCGTCCGAAGGTATGGCAGGGGCGATTGCAAAAGCACAAGCCTTGGTGGACGAACACCCCGATACTTATTTCATGCCGCGCCAATTCGATAACGAGGCGAACCCGCAAATCCACCGCGAAACGACCGCCGAAGAAATTTGGCGCGATACTGACGGTAAAGTCGATATTTTTGTGGCGGGTGTCGGTACGGGCGGTACGGTTACCGGCGTGGGCGAAGTGTTGAAAAAATATAAACCCGAAGTCAAAGTCGTTGCCGTCGAGCCCGAAGCTTCTCCGGTTTTGAGCGGTGGCGAAAAAGGTCCGCACCCGATTCAAGGTATTGGTGCCGGTTTCATCCCTACCGTGTTGAATACCAAGGTATATGACAGCGTTTCCCAAGTTCCGAACGAAGCGGCGTTTGAAACCGCCCGCGCGATGGCGGAAAAAGAAGGTATTTTGGTCGGTATTTCTTCCGGTGCGGCAGTATGGAGCGCGCTGCAGCTTGCCAAACAGCCTGAAAATGAAGGCAAACTGATTGTCGTGCTGCTGCCTTCTTATGGCGAACGCTATCTTTCTACGCCTCTGTTTGCCGATTTGGCATAATAGGGTTGGGAGAAAATAAGTGATAAAAAAGACCGCCTCGGCGGTCTTTTTTGCGGTCTTGCGGCATGGTGTGGCGCAAAAATGGATTTAAACCACCATATCGTGTAAAGATTGGAATGTAAGGCGAAAGTTGTTGTAATTCAGTCAACAGAAAAAGTCAGATTGATATAGAATTTGGTTATCTGGATAATCCTGATTATAATGGTAGACATGAAAAAATATATCCCCATCTTATTTGCGTTGGCGGCACTTGCCGGTTGTGAGACCATTTATGTCCCAAGCTTGCAAGAAGTGCCTGTTCGTCCGACTAATGTTAAGCCTAATGTTAAAACGACTAAGGGTGAAAAATCTGCGGCGTTCAGTTTGGCTTCTTCGCATTGGAGTGATGTTTCAAAAATCCGCGATGAGGCAACGCGTTTGAGCTATCAGGTCAGCCAAGGAAAAATGACCAAGGTTCAAGCTGCTCAATATCTGAACAAGTTCCGTATCCAGCTTGTCGGTCGTAATGTCGTGGATGACAGCGTATATGAGGTTTATCTGCGTTCTGCCGTTGACAGCCAACGAGGCGAAATTAATACCGAACAATCCAAGCTGTATATCCAAAACGCCTTGCGCGGATGGCAGCAACGCTGGAAAAATATGGGTAACAAACCTTCTAATCCGGCATTTACCAACTTCCTGATGGAAGTCATGAATATGACTCCGTTGAAATAAGTTTCTCATTTCAAACAAAAGGTCGTCTGAAAATTTTCAGACGACCTTTTGTTTTGGATGCTGATATTTATGATGTTTTACGCAGCAGCTTCTCGGTTGCCAGTCTTGCCCGCTCTTTGATGTCTTCCGTCAGATAAGTTTTCATCTGGCTGTACACCAAAGTAATAACGGCAATGTCGTCGCTGAATCCCAAAGGACCCAGCAAATCGGGAATGCTGTCGATAGGGCTGAGGAAGTAAACCAATGCGCCGACGATAATCATCTTGGCGCGTCTGGGGGTGTGAGGGGAGTCCCAAAGATAATACAGTGCATACAACTGGCGTACGATGGGCTCGCCCAACCGGCCTGCAAAACGGGCGAGTTTATTGAGAAAACCTGTTTTATCCAAATTGCGCCTTCTGAATTTGGGGATAAAGTTTTCCGGATCGGAAGACTGGGTATATTGTTTTTCTTCGGAATGTTTCATAACAAGCCTCACAGTAATTGAGTGGGAAGGGTTTTCCGTAATGCGGGCAAAGTATAAAACGGAGTAAGGCAAAGAAATGTCAGTATAGTGCAGTTTTGTGATAGGCGCTGAAGAGGTCGTCTGAAACATACCGATTGCAGGCGTTGAATGTAATGTTTTTGCGGTTCGATTTATATTCGAATTTTGTGGTTATTAGATTATAAAAATAATATTTATTTCTATTTATATATTATAAAAACAAAGATATTAAGATGGTATTGCAGGGCATGAAAGCCATATGGAGGTTACTGAACAGCGGTTAAAGCGATATTGGTTCAATTATTAATGGATAGTGTTTTGTTATTGGTACAGTTTATGATGTTTTTTGGTAAAATTTATTAGATTGTTTATAAATTAGACTGTTCAAAATCGGATAAAACAGGTAAATTATAGTTTATGTAACTCGATGTAATTTGAGTTATTGGTTTTGAGCTGATAAAAAAATACAGAGGAACTGGCTATGTCCGTCAAACCGCGTCCTGTCTTTTTGGAGATTCCCAATATACGGTTGCCTATACCGGGAATTGTCTCCATCTTGCACCGCATCAGCGGGGTAGGGTTATTTATAATGCTTCCCGTTTTGCTGTATCTCCTGTCCGGTACGTTGAGCCGCGAGTCGGCGTTTGAAACTTACCGTGCCATCGTTTCCAATCCTTTGGTTAAGTTGATTTTAATCGGCGTGTTATGGGCTTATCTGCACCATTTTCTCGCCGGTATCCGTTTTTTATTTTTGGATGCACACAAAGGCCTTGAGCTGAATACTGCGCGCAATACCGCCAAATTGGTGTTTGCTGCCGCATTAGTGCTGACCGTCGTTTTGGGAGCGTTGTTATGGTAGAGCGTAAATTGACCGGTGCCCATTACGGTTTGCGTGATTGGGCGATGCAGCGTGCGACTGCGGTTATCATGTTGATCTATACCGTTGCACTTTTAGTGATTCTGTTTACCCTGCCTAAAGAATATTCGGCATGGCAGGCATTTTTCGATCAAGTTTGGGTGAAAGTGTTCACCCAGGTCAGCTTTATCGCCGTATTTTTGCACGCTTGGGTAGGTATCCGCGATTTGTGGATGGATTATATCAAACCCTTCGGCGTGCGTTTGTTTTTACAGGTTGCCACCATCGTTTGGCTGGTCGGCTGCTTGGTGTATTCAGTTAAAGTAATTTGGGGGTAAGTATGGGTTTTCCTGTTCGCAAGTTTGATGCCGTGATTGTCGGCGGTGGTGGTGCAGGTTTACGCGCAGCCCTCCAATTATCCAAGTCCGGTCTGAATTGTGCCGTTTTGTCTAAAGTGTTCCCGACCCGTTCGCATACCGTAGCGGCGCAGGGCGGTATTTCTGCCTCTTTGGGTAATGTGCAGGAGGACCGTTGGGACTGGCATATGTACGATACCGTGAAAGGTTCTGACTGGCTGGGTGACCAAGACGCGATTGAGTTTATGTGTCGCGCCGCGCCTGAAGCAGTGATTGAGTTGGAGCACATGGGTATGCCTTTTGACCGTGTGGAAAGCGGCAAAATTTATCAGCGTCCTTTCGGTGGTCATACTGCCGAACACGGCAAGCGCGCGGTAGAACGTGCTTGCGCGGTTGCCGACCGTACCGGTCATGCGATGCTGCATACCCTGTATCAACAAAACGTCCGTGCCAATACGCAATTCTTTGTGGAATGGACGGCGCAAGATTTGATTCGTGATGAAAACGGCGACGTCGTCGGTGTAACCGCCATGGAAATGGAAACCGGCGAAGTTTATATTTTTCACGCTAAAGCCGTGATGTTCGCTACCGGCGGCGGCGGTCGTATTTATGCGTCTTCTACCAATGCCTATATGAATACCGGCGACGGTTTGGGCATTTGCGCCCGTGCGGGTATTCCGTTGGAAGATATGGAGTTCTGGCAATTTCACCCGACCGGTGTGGCAGGTGCAGGCGTGTTGATTACCGAAGGCGTACGCGGTGAGGGTGGTATTCTGTTGAATGCCGAAGGCGAGCGCTTTATGGAACGCTATGCGCCGACTGTGAAAGACTTGGCTTCGCGCGACGTGGTTTCCCGCGCAATGGCGATGGAAATCTACGAAGGTCGCGGCTGCGGCAAAAACAAAGACCATGTATTGCTGAAAATCGACCATATCGGTGCCGAAAAAATTATGGAAAAACTGCCGGGCATCCGCGAGATTTCCATTCAGTTTGCCGGTATCGACCCGATTAAAGACCCGATTCCTGTTGTGCCGACTACCCACTACATGATGGGTGGTATTCCGACCAACTACCACGGCGAAGTCGTTGTGCCGCAAGGCGACGAATACGAAGTGCCGGTAAAAGGTCTGTACGCAGCGGGCGAGTGCGCTTGTGCTTCCGTACACGGTGCGAACCGTTTGGGTACCAACTCCCTGCTTGACTTGGTGGTGTTCGGTAAAGCTGCCGGCGACAGCATGATTAAATTCATCAAAGAGCAAAGCGATTGGAAACCTCTGCCTGCCGATGCGGGTGAGCTGACCCGCCAACGCATCGAACGTTTGGATAACCAAACCGGAGGCGAAAACGTTGATGCGCTGCGCCGCGAACTGCAACGCTCTGTCCAACTGCATGCCGGCGTGTTCCGTACCGATGAGATTCTGAGCAAAGGCGTTCGAGAAATTATGGCGATTGCCGAGCGTGTGAAACGTACTGAAATCAAAGACAAGAGCAAAGTGTGGAATACCGCGCGTATCGAAGCTTTGGAATTGGATAATCTGATTGAAGTGGCGAAAGCGACTTTGGTGTCTGCCGAAGCACGTAAAGAATCACGCGGCGCGCATGCTTCAGACGACCATCCTGAGCGCGATGACGAAAACTGGATGAAACACACGCTGTATCATTCAGATACCAACACCTTGTCCTATAAACCGGTACACACCAAGCCTTTGAGCGTGGAATACATCAAACCGGCCAAGCGCGTTTACTGATGCATTTTCAGACGACCTCTGTATCACAAGGGGTCGTCTGAAAATCAAATACACCACCACACTGAACAGCCTGAACCCATAACATAAAACCATCAGGCGGTTTATGAGAAAAGGAACACTTCTCATGGAAAAAATGAGTTTTGAAATTTACCGTTACAATCCGGACGTTGATGCCAAACCATATATGCAACGTTACGAGTTAGAACTGGAACCTACCGACGTCAAACTTTTGGACGCGCTGGTGCGCCTGAAAGCGCAAGACGATACCCTGTCTTTCCGCCGTTCCTGCCGCGAAGGTATTTGCGGTTCGGACGGTATGAACATCAACGGCAAAAACGGCTTGGCGTGTCTGACCGATCTACGCAGCCTGAAACAGCCGGTCAAAATCCGCCCGCTGCCCGGTCTGCCCGTCATCCGCGACCTGATTGTGGACATGACCCAGTTCTTCAAACAATACCACTCCATCAAGCCTTACGTCGTTAACGACAACCCGATCGATGCCGACAAAGAGCGCTTGCAAACTCAGGAAGAGCGTAAAGAATTGGACGGCTTGTACGAATGTATTTTGTGTGCCTGCTGCTCGACTGCCTGTCCGTCGTTCTGGTGGAATCCCGACAAATTCGTCGGTCCGTCCGGTTTGCTGAACGCCTACCGCTTCATTGCCGACAGCCGCGATACCATTACCAACGAGCGTTTGGACAATTTGAACGACCCGTATCGCCTGTTCCGCTGCCATACCATCATGAACTGCGTGGACGTATGTCCTAAACACTTGAATCCGACCCGTGCCATCGGTAAGATTAAAGAAATTATGTTAAAACGAGCCGTTTAAGAAATGATGGTTTTTGACGATATTGCCAAACGGAAAATCCGTTTTCAAACCCGCCGGGGATTATTGGAGTTAGATTTGATTTTCGGCAGGTTTATGGAAAAAGAATTCGAGCATTTGAGCGATAAAGAGCTGTCCGAGTTTTCCGAAATCCTTGAGTTTCAAGATCAAGAGCTTCTTGCCCTGATCAACGGACATTCGGCGACAGACAAGGAACACCTTATCCCCATGCTTGAAAAAATCAGACAAGCTTGACGTATTGGAAATCCGCCTGCCTTTCGGCGGATTTCTAGGATACGGAGGTCGTCTGAAAATAAAGACCGTGCTGCATAGGCAGCAACGAAAGCCCCAACCTACAAAGGAGCGATAAATATGTCCAAATCAATTAAACTCAACGTACCCAATCAAGAGGATTTAGAACTGCCCGTATTGGAAGCGAGCATCGGTCATGACGTGGTCGATATCCGCGCACTGACGAAAAACACAGGCTTATTCTCATTCGACCCCGGGTTCGTTTCAACAGCAAGCTGCGAATCCAAAATCACTTATATCGACGGCGACAAAGGTCTGCTGTATTACCGTGGTTATCCCATCGAACAACTTGCCGAAAAATCCGATTATTTGGAAGTCTGCTACCTGCTGATTTACGGCGAACTGCCGACGCCTGAGCAAAAGGCAGAATTTGACAATACCGTCCGCCGTCATACGATGGTGCATGAACAGCTGACTTGGTTCTTCCGCGGCTTCCGCCGTGACGCGCATCCGATGGCGATGATGGTCGGCGTGGTCGGTGCATTGTCTGCATTCTATCAAGACAGTCTGGACATCACGAATCCCGAACACCGCAAAATCGCGATTTACCGTCTGATTTCCAAAATTCCGACGATTGCGGCAATGTGCTACCGCTATTCCAACGGTCTGCCGTTCAATTATCCGAGAAACAACCTCTCTTATTCCGAAAACTTCATGCACATGATGTTCGCCACACCATGTGAAGACTACAAACCCAATCCTGTATTGGCACGCGCGCTCGACCGCATCTTTATCCTTCATGCCGACCACGAGCAAAACGCATCGACTTCGACCGTCCGTCTGGCAGGTTCTTCAGGTGCGAACCCGTTTGCCTGTATCGCTGCCGGTATTGCCTGTCTGTGGGGTGCATCCCACGGCGGCGCGAACGAAGCTGTCTTGAAAATGTTGGACGAAATCGGCGATGTGTCCCGTGTTGCCGAATATATGGAAGGCGTGAAACAGCGTAAATACCGCCTGATGGGCTTCGGACACCGTGTGTACCGCAATATGGATCCGCGTGCCAGCATCATGCGTGAAACCTGTTATGAAGTACTGAAAGAATTGGGCTTGGAAGACAGTCCGAAATTCAAGCTGGCAATGGAATTGGAACAAATTGCTCTGAAAGACCCGTTCTTCGTAGAGCGCAAACTGTACCCCAACGTCGACTTCTACTCCGGTATTGTCCTGTCCGCACTGGGCATTCCGACCGAAATGTTTACCGTCATCTTTGCCCTGTCGCGCAGCGTGGGCTGGATTTCGCACTGGCATGAAATGATCGGCGATCCTTCGCTGAAAATCGGCCGTCCGCGCCAACTTTATACCGGTGCGGAACGCCGCGATTATGTGCCGGCGGATAAACGCTGAAAATCAGTATATTAATATGTTGTCGGAACTTCATTTGAGAAAGCCGAATAGTTTTTTTAAATAAGTTTGTCTGCAGCAAACGAAACAGATACAAGTAATTTGGCTGGAAATAGGGTAGAATGAAGTGTCATTTCAAACGGCATGGATTCCGTTGAAACACATGGAATTCTACCCTTTGTTTATATTTTAAAGAAAAGAGCTCGCGTCATGATGGATGAAAAACTCAATTTTTCTTATCTGTTCGGTTCAAATGCTCCCTACATCGAGGAGTTGTATGAGAATTTCCTGGAAAACCCCAATTCGGTCGATGAAAAATGGAAGCAGTATTTCACCGACTTAAGCAAGCAGCCCGGTGCGGCGGATGTTGATATCGCCCATGCTCCGATCCGTGAATCCTTCGCCAATTTGGCAAAAACCAAATCGACAGCGGCTATTGCCGGCGGTATGGACGAAGCCATGATGAAGAAACAGGTCGGCGTACTGCGGTTGATTTCTGCTTACCGTATTCAAGGTGTGGGCGCTGCTCAGCTTGACCCGCTCAAACGTATCCCGCCACGCAACATTGAAGCCCTCGATCCCAAATTCCACGGACTGAATGATGCCGATATGGCGGTTCAGTTCAATATGGGCGAGGGCGATTTTTCCGGCCAAAGCAAACTGCCTCTGTCCCAAATCATCAGCAACCTCAAGCAAACCTACTGCGGCCACCTCGCATTGGAATACATCTACATTCCCAATACAGAAGAACGCCGCTGGTTGCGCAATTATTTCGAGGATGTGCTGTCCACCCCGAGTTACAGTGCCGAACAGAAACGCCGCATCCTGAAAGAAATGACCGCTGCCGAGACTTTGGAGCGTTACCTGCATACCAAATATGTCGGTCAGAAACGCTTCGGCGTTGAAGGTGGCGAGAGTGTGATTGCCGGTCTGAATTACCTGATTCAAAACGCAGGTAAAGACGGTGTCGAAGAAGTCATCATCGGTATGGCACACCGAGGTCGTCTGAATGTCTTGGTCAACATTTTGGGCAAGAAACCGGGCGATTTGTTTGCCGAGTTTGAAGGCCGCGCCGAAATCAAGCTGCCCAGCGGTGACGTGAAATACCACATGGGTTTCAGCTCTGACATCGCTACGCCGAACGGTCCGATGCACGTTTCTTTGGCGTTCAACCCGTCTCACTTGGAAATCGTCAATCCTGTCGTTGAAGGTTCTGCACGCGCCAAACAAAAACGTTTGGGCGAAAACGGCCGCGACAAAGTATTGCCCGTATTGATTCACGGCGACTCTGCATTTGTCGGCCTGGGCGTCAACCAAGCGACATTCAACCTGTCCAAAACGCGCGGCTATACCACCGGCGGTACGGTTCACATCGTCATCAACAACCAAATCGGCTTTACCACCTCTGATACCCGCGACACCCGTTCGACCGTGCATTGTACCGACGTGGCGAAAATGGTTTCCGCCCCGGTCATCCACGTCAACGGCGACGATCCTGAACGCGTCTGCTTCGCCATTCAAGCCGCTTTGGACTACCGTAAGAAATTCAACAAAGACATCGTGATCGATGTCGTCTGCTACCGCAAATGGGGCCATAACGAGGGCGACGATCCGACCCTGACCCAGCCGATGATGTACAAAAAAGTATCACAACACCCCGGTGCGCGTACTTTGTACACCGAGCAACTGATCGCAGAAGGCGTGGTAACGCAGGCGGAAGCCGACGGCTATATCCAAGCCTACCGCGACGCTTTGGATAAAGGCGAACACGTCGAGCAAACAACGTTGAGCAATTTCCAACGCACGCAAATCGATTGGAGCAAATACCAAGGCAAAGACTGGCGCGAAGATGTGGAAACCGGCCTGCCCGCTGCTGACATCGAGCGTCTGGCCGAGAAATTTACCGCCGTTCCCGAAGGCTTTGCACTGCATCCGACTGCCAAACGCGTGCTCGAAGCGCGCAAAGGCATGGCTGCGGGCAGTCAGCCGATTGACTGGGGTATGGCGGAAACCCTCGCATACGCCAGCCTGGTCACCAAAGGCCACGGCGTGCGCATTTCTGGCGAAGACTCCGGACGCGGTACGTTCTCACACCGCCATGCCGTATTGCACGACCAAAAACGCGAAAAATGGGATGACGGTACTTATGTACCGCTGCGCAATATGGGCGAAGGCGCAGGCGAATTCCTCGTTATCGACTCCATCTTGAATGAAGAAGCGGTCATGGCGTTCGAATACGGTTTCGCCTGCTCCGCACCCGACAAACTGACCATTTGGGAAGCGCAGTTCGGCGACTTTGCCAACGGCGCTCAAGTCACCATCGACCAATTCCTGTCGTCCGGCGAAACCAAGTGGGGACGTTTGTGCGGTTTAACCACCATCCTGCCGCACGGCTACGACGGTCAAGGTCCAGAACACTCATCCGGCCGCGTGGAACGCTGGTTGCAACTGTGTTCCGAACACAATATGCAAATCATTATGCCGTCTGAAGCGTCGCAAATGTTCCATTTGTTACAACGTCAGGTCTTGGGTTCGTACCGCAAACCGCTGGTGATTTTCATGTCCAAACGCCTGTTGCGCTTCAAAGGCGCGATAAGTCCGCTGGAAAACTTTACCGAAGGTTCGCGCTTCCGTCCCGTTATCGGCGATACCGCCGAGCGTGGTAATAATGAAAGCGTGAAACGCGTGATTCTGTGCGCTGGACAGGTTTACTACGATTTGGAAGCAGGCCGTGCCGAGCGCAAACTGGAAAACGATGTCGCCATCGTCCGCGTCGAGCAGCTTTATCCGTTCCCATACGACGAGGTGCGTGCAGAGTTGGCGAAATATCCGAACGCGAAATCCGTGGTTTGGGCGCAAGAAGAGCCGAAAAACCAGGGCGCGTTCTACCAAATCCGCCACCGCTTGGAAGACGTTATCGGCGAAAGCCAAAAACTGTCTTATGCCGGCCGTCCGAGCAGCGCATCGCCAGCCGTCGGCTATATGAGCAAACACGTCGCCCAGCTGAAACAACTGGTTGAAGACGCAATGACGCTGTAACGCAATACGGTGCGGCGTTCCGAATGAAACACTTCAGACGGAACGCCCGCCAAACAAAAGAGATAACACACAACAGGTCGTCTGAAAACCAACGACCATCCGGAGACACAAAATGATTATTGATGTAAAAGTACCCATGCTGTCCGAAAGCGTATCCGAAGGCACGCTCTTGGAATGGAAGAAAAAAGTCGGCGAAGCCGTAGCACGCGACGAAATCCTGATCGACATCGAAACCGACAAAGTGGTTTTGGAAGTACCTTCCCCACAAGCCGGCGTATTGGTCGAAATCATTGCCCAAAACGGCGAAACCGTTGCCGCCGAGCAAGTGTTGGCACGCATCGACACCGCAGCAACCGCTTCTGCTGAAGCACCAGCCACCGCGCCTGCGCCTGAAGCCGCTCCCGCCGCTGCGCAAACCAATGCCGCCATGCCTGCCGCCGCCAAACTGGCAGTCGAAACCGGTGTGGATGTGAACGCGCTGCAAGGTTCCGGCCGTGACGGTCGCGTCTTGAAAGAAGACGTGCAAAACGCTACCGCCAAACCTGCTGCTGCACCCGCTGCCGCGTCTGCACCTGTTCCCGCGGGTGCGCGTCCGGAACAACGCGTTCCGATGAGCCGGCTGCGCGCCCGCGTTGCCGAACGTCTCTTGGCTTCGCAACAGGAAAACGCGATTCTGACTACGTTCAACGAAGTCAACATGAAACCCATCATGGACTTGCGCGCGAAATACAAAGAAAAATTCGAGAAAGAACACGGTGTCAAACTCGGCTTCATGTCTTTCTTCGTCAAAGCAGCCGTTGCCGCGCTGAAAAAATATCCGGTGGTGAATGCCTCCGTTGACGGCAACGACATCGTTTATCACGGTTATTTCGACATCGGTATCGCCATCGGCAGTCCGCGCGGTTTGGTTGTGCCGATTCTGCGTGATGCCGACCAAATGAGCATTGCCGACATCGAACAAGCCATCGTCGATTACGCCAAAAAAGCCAAAGACGGTAAAATCGCGCTGGAAGATTTGACCGGCGGTACGTTCAGCATCACCAACGGCGGTACGTTCGGCTCCATGATGTCCACCCCGATTATCAATCCGCCGCAATCCGCTATTTTGGGTATGCACGCAACCAAAGAGCGCGCAGTCGTGGAAAACGGTCAAGTCGTTGTCCGCCCGATGATGTATCTGGCGCTCTCTTACGACCACCGCATTATCGACGGCCGCGAAGCTGTGCTGACTTTGGTTGCCATCAAAGACGCGCTGGAAGATCCGGCACGCCTGTTGTTGGATCTGTAAACGCCGCCAAAGGGATATAAAGCGGATCAAAACAAAGCAGTTTGAAATCAGGCTGCTTACTGGCTTTCAGACGACCTTGAAACGAAAAAAGGTCGTCTGAAAACGGCGGGATGTTTGAAATCTAAGGGAGAATATGGTTTGTTGCTGCCACTTTCCGTGCAGAGGCAAACGGTTGAAAATCCATTAGGAGCGTATCCATGAAACCCATTTCCCTGTTTCCGCTTTTGGCTGTCGTTTCCCTGCTTGGCGCGTGTGCCGCATTCGAAGGCAAGGAATATTCCGTCAACGCCTACGACGCGCGCGGCAGAATGTTGAACAAGCGTTTTGAAATGGACAGCAACAAAGCAGGCATCCCCGTCGCCCGCAGCGTTTTGTGCAAACGCTATCCGCACGCTACCGTCCGCGTTTACAACAATTTCACCGGACAGGAAGTCAGGGAATACAGCCCGCATTCCTGCCGCCGCTGATGCGGCCGAACCAATCGAGCTGAAGTTTCAAAGGTCGTGCCTGCGGGCAGGCTTCGCACTCTGAAAAAGGCAGAATGAGTTTTAACTTCGTTGAAGCCGCGCTTTCAGACGACCTCTTATGCAAAATATAGTGGATGAACTTCAAATCAGGGGAAGGCGAGGCAACGCTGTACTGGTTTAAAGTTAATCCACTATACCGCTGCCGAAGGTTTTCCTGCGGCAAAAATGTCAAACAAAGGATTTTTCACATGTCTCAATACGATGTAGTAGTCATTGGCGCAGGTCCCGGCGGATATGTTGCCGCCATCCGCGCCGCCCAACTGGGTTTTAAAACCGCCTGTGTCGATGCGGGCGTCAACAAAGCAGGCGATGCGCCCGCGCTGGGCGGCACCTGCCTGAACGTCGGCTGCATTCCTTCCAAAGCCCTGTTGCAGTCGAGCGAACATTTCCATGCTGCGCAGCATGATTTTGCCGAACACGGCATCAGCGTCGGCGACATCAAATTCGACGCGGCGAAAATGATTGCGCGCAAAGACGCCATCGTAACCAAGCTCACCGGCGGCGTGAAATTCCTGTTCCAAAAAAATAAAGTAACCAGCCTGTTCGGTACGGCTTCATTTGCCGGAAAAAACGGTGATGCCTACCAAATCGAAGTCGATAACAAAGGCGAGAAAACCGTTATCGAAGCCAAACACGTCATCGTAGCGACCGGTTCCGTGCCGCGTCCGCTGCCGCAGGTTGCCATCGACAATGTAAACGTATTGGACAATGAAGGTGCATTGAACCTGACCGAAGTGCCCGCCAAACTGGGCGTCATCGGTTCGGGCGTGATTGGTTTGGAAATGGGTTCGGTATGGAACCGCGTCGGTTCGCAAGTTACCATCCTCGAAGCCATGCCGACCTTCCTTGCCGCCGCCGACCAGCAAATCGCCAAAGAAGCCTTCAAATACTTCACCAAAGAGCAGGGCTTGAACATCGAACTGGGCGTGAAAATCGGCGACATCAAATCTGAAGGCAAAGGCGTATCCGTTGCCTACCAAACCGCCGCAGGCGAAGCCAAAACCGAAGTCTTTGACAAACTCATCGTCGCCATCGGCCGTATTCCGAACACCAAAGGCTTGAACGCAGAAGCCGTCGGCTTGGAAAAAGACGAGCGCGGCTTTATCAAAGTGGACGCCGAATGCCGCACCAACCTGCCTAATGTCTGGGCAATCGGCGACGTGGTTCGCGGCCCGATGCTGGCGCACAAAGCCAGCGACGAAGGCGTGGCCGTTGCCGAGCGCATCGCCGGTCAGAAACCGCATATCGATTTCAACAGCGTACCGTTCGTGATTTATACCGACCCCGAAATCGCTTGGGTTGGCAAAACCGAAGAGCAGCTCAAAGCCGAAGGCGTGGAATACAAAAAAGGCACTTCCGGCTTCGGCGCAAACGGCCGCGCGTTGGCAATGGGTAAGGCAAAAGGTACGGTCAAAGTGTTGGCAGATGCCAAAACCGACCGCATTTTGGGCGTACACATGATCGGCCCGGTTGTCAGCGAATTGGTCACTGAAGGCGTCACTGCGCTCGAATTCTTCGCCAGCAGCGAAGATATCGCACGCATCATCCATGCCCACCCGACCTTGTCCGAGGTGGTTCACGAAGCCGCACTGGCCGCCGACAAGCGCGCTTTGCATGGCTGATGAGGTCAAGTAAAGCATAAAAGGTCGTCTGAAAAAGTTTCAGACGACCTTTTCGGAAAGATGAATGTTCGGAAGCAATGTTCCGATAGGTATAGAGGGAAAATAGGGCATATCAGTTGCCATTGTTCTCTTGTCGGAATGACGATTTAAGCATTTTCTATGAATCTACGATAGTGGGTTAAGTTTAAATTCAGGACAAGGCGACGAAGCCGCAGACAGTACAGACAGTACAGCAAGGCAAGGCAACGCAGTACTGGTTTAAACTTGAACCACTATATATAATCGGCGACACATTCACAGACAGCATTTGATTATGAATAAAGAAGTAATCGGTATCCTGTTTATACCGATGGGCATCATCAGCATGTGTATGGCCGCGTTGTGGCAGATGTATGTGATGATGACCGAAACTTATACGCTCAACCGCTTCAAAGACAAAGAATTGGTTTGGCGCGTGGCATTGTTGTTTATCAGTTTCAGCCTTGCCGTTTACCTGCTCTGCCCGAATTCGCGTAAAAAAGGCATCGTCTTTTTTATCCTCGGGGGCGGCGGCGCAATCATGTATCTGCTTGCGCGGATGTGGTTGCCGTTCAGCAAGTGAAACGACGATTTTCCGACCGCCGAAAGGTCGTCTGAAACGCACGGGGTTGTCATTTATGGGCAGTCTCAGGGCATTCCACTAATCTAAAGGAGAAATCCATGAATCTACACGAGTATCAGGCTAAAGAACTGCTGGCAAGCTACGGCTTGCCCGTGCAAGGCGGTATTTTGGCGCACAACGGCGAAGAAGCCGCAGCCGCTTACGACAAACTGGGCGGCAAATTTGCCGTCGTTAAAGCCCAAGTCCACGCAGGCGGACGCGGTAAAGCGGGCGGCGTAAAAGTCGTCAAAAGCCGTGAAGAAGCCAAAGAAGTGGCAGAAAGCCTGATTGGCACCAATTTGGTTACTTATCAAACCGATGCCAACGGTCAGCCGGTCAACAGCGTTTTGGTTTGCGAAGACATGTATCCGGTGCAAACCGAGCTGTATTTGGGCGCGGTGGTCGACCGTTCTACCCGTCGCATCACATTCATGGCTTCGACCGAAGGCGGTGTGGAAATCGAAAAAGTTGCCGCTGAAACCCCTGAAAAAATCTTCAAAGTAACCGTTGACCCGCTGGTCGGCCTGCAACCCTGCCAAGCGCGTGAAGTTGCGTTCCAACTGGGCTTGAAAGACAAACAAATCAACGAGTTCGTCAAACTGATGACCGGCGCGTACAAAGCGTTTGTCGAAAACGACTTTGCCCTGTTTGAAGTGAACCCGCTGGCAGTTCGAGAAAACGGCGCGCTCGCCTGCGTGGATGGCAAAATCGGTATCGACAGCAACGCCCTCTACCGCCTGCCGAAAATCGCCGAATTGCGCGATAAATCCCAAGAAAACGAACGCGAGCTGAAAGCCTCCGAATTCGACCTGAACTACGTTGCGCTGGAAGGCAACATCGGCTGTATGGTGAACGGCGCAGGTTTGGCGATGGCAACTATGGACATCATCAAACTCAAAGGCGGCCAACCTGCCAACTTCTTGGACGTAGGCGGCGGCGCGACCAAAGAGCGCGTAGTTGAAGCGTTCAAACTGATTCTCGAAGACAAATCCGTCAAAGGCGTATTGATCAACATCTTCGGCGGTATCGTCCGTTGCGACATGATCGCGGAAGCCATCGTGGCAGCCGTTAAAGAAATCAACGTTGACGTGCCTGTCGTTGTCCGTTTGGAAGGCAATAACGCCGAACTCGGCGCGAAAATCCTGGACGAATCAGGTCTGAAATTGACTTCCGCCGACGGCCTGAATGACGCAGCCGAAAAAATTGTCGCAGCCGTAAACGCCTAAGGAGAAAAGAATGAGCGTATTGATTAATAAAGACACCAAAGTATTGGTTCAAGGTTTCACCGGTAAAAACGGTACTTTCCACTCCGAACAAGCTCTGGCTTACGGCACTAAAGTCGTCGGCGGCGTTACCCCGGGCAAAGGCGGTCAAACCCACCTGAACCTGCCCGTGTTCAACACCATGAAAGAAGCGGTTAAAGAAACCGGCGCAGACGCATCCGTGATTTACGTTCCTGCTCCGTTTGTGTTGGATTCTATCGTTGAAGCAGTTGATTCAGGCGTAGGCTTGGTGGTTGTGATTACCGAAGGCGTGCCGACCCTGGACATGCTCAAAGCTAAACGTTACTTGGAAACCAACGGCAACGGCACACGTTTGGTCGGCCCTAACTGCCCGGGAGTGATTACTCCGGGCGAGTGCAAAATCGGCATTATGCCGGGCCACATCCACACTCCCGGCCGCATCGGCATCATTTCCCGTTCCGGTACATTGACTTACGAAGCCGTGGCACAAACTACCAAACTGGGCTTGGGTCAATCAACCTGTATCGGTATCGGCGGCGACCCGATTCCGGGCATGAACCAAATCGACGCGCTGAAACTCTTCCAAGAAGACCCCGATACCGACGCCATCATCATGATCGGTGAAATCGGCGGTACTGCGGAAGAAGAAGCAGCCGAATACATCCAATCCAACGTAACCAAACCCGTCGTCGGCTACATCGCAGGTGTTACCGCTCCTAAAGGCAAACGTATGGGCCACGCCGGTGCGATTATCTCCGGCGGCAAAGGTACTGCGGAAGAAAAATTCGCCGCTTTCGAAAAAGCCGGCATCGCCTACACCCGCAGCCCTGCCGAATTGGGCAGCACCATGCTGGAAGTGTTGAAAGCAAAAGGCTTGGCGTAACGCTTGGTCGTTTTGACTGAAAAGCTGAAAGGTCGTCTGAAAACTTGGAAACAGGTTTTCAGACGACCTTTTTACTTGGTTTGCCATAATCTGCAAATTTCGTTAGGCGTTTGTTTCCAGCGTTATAGTGGATTAAATTCAAATCAGGACAAGGCG
>NZ_KV800981.1:101288-146163 GCF_001810355.1 Neisseria sp. HMSC074B07
CGTACTGGTTTAAAGTTAATCCACTATAATCCACTATATCGTACAGATTGTCGCATAAGCTACATAAATTGTCGGATATTCTATACTTTGCAGTGTTATCTTTAATTTTTATTCAATATATAATCATTCTCAAAAACAAATCAATCATATCAACATCTTCCTATCTTACTTTTTCAGACGACCTTACTCATATCTGAATTCATTTCCCATTAAGGAGCAGTTATGAACAGCCTGTGGCAGCCTAACTGTTTGAGTATCGTCATCGCTTTTGCATTTTCATCCGCATATGCTCAAACTGTACCCGATAAAGTCAATCTGAACGAAATTACCGTAAAGGGGGCAAGAAATACACCCGCCCAGAGTAATGGCAACTACACCGTCAAAGGCAGCACCTCGGCCACCAAACTTGACTTGAAACTCAAAGAAACCCCGCAAAGTGTAACCGTTTTCACCCAGCAGCAGATGCAGGATCAGAATTTGCAGAATCTTGATCAGGTGCTGGAAGAAACGCCGGGTATTACCGTCTTGCAGGACTCCGTTACCGGCATGGGCGAAGCCCAGTATTATTCGCGCGGCTTTCCCGTCGACAATTACCAGCTTGACGGTGTGCTGGCCAATAAATACCTGCTTGGCGGACCGCGCTTTATTGCCGCACAGGACAGCTATCTTTACGACAGGGTGGAAATCATCCGTGGTTCGAACGGGCTGAGCACCGGAGTGGGTGATCCGGCGGCCAGCGTCAATTTTGTGCGCAAACGCCCAATAGCGAAAAGTGCGGGGGAATTGAACCTGAAATACGGTTCTTGGAACAACAAACGTGTCGAATTCGATTACGGCGGTGCGTTGAACAAATCCCAAACCCTGCGTGGCCGCATCGTCGGAACATGGGAGGACGGCGACAGCTTTATGGACAGAATCAAACGCAAATCCCATGCCTTATACACTGTATTCGATTGGACGCCAACCGACAAAGACAGCTTTACGCTGGGCTTCAGCCGTCAGTACCGCAACATCACCGGCGCGCCGACCAAGGGGTTGATGCGTTATTCGAAAGTTACCCAGGACTATGATTTCGAATTGGGGGATTCCCCGACGCATTGGATAGATGCCCGAGACGTTCCGCCGAGCTTCAACAACGGGGCGGAATGGGCGTTTAACAAAGCCACCAGCGACAATATGTTTGCCGAATACAAACATCATTTCAACGACCATATCAAGCTGCAAACCGCCTATACCCGCAGCCGCACCAAAAGCGACCTGCGTTACGGCGATATGGGGGTAAACGGCTACGCGCCGCAATTTAACGCGGCAACTTACGATTTCGGCCGCGAACGCGACAAATACGACGACAAGGCGTTCGATATCCATCTGGACAGCCGTTTCAAACTTTTTGACCAGGACCAGCAGTTTATTGTCGGTTTTAGCGGCATCCGCCATACCCAGACGAGGGACGATTATAATTTCAGCAGCAGCGGCGAATTGAATGTCGATGATGCCAAGCCTACAGGTATTGCGGCCATGACGGGGGAACCGATAGACCGTAACTTCTATTTATGGCAGGCGATTCCGCTTGATTACTGGAATAACGGCAGCTATCCCATGTTGGGGTACAACCGGGCTTGGGAGAAAAAATTGGGACCGGACGGGTTGATTTCCCGTGATCATTTGGCTTCGGAACAATACGGTCCCTATTTTGCCCTGAAACTCAAGCCGGCCAAGTGGCTGACGGCGGTGATAGGCGGGCGTTGGCTGACATGGCGGGACAAAGGGGGCGGGAAATGGTCGTTTTATAAAAACAAAAACAACGTGATAACGGACGATACGGTCGAAATGCCCGACGAAGGGTACGCCCCCGATCACAATAAAAGCAGGATGTATCACGATACGGTGCGCAAATTCGTCCCGTACGGCGGCGTGATTGTAGAGCTGACGCCGACCATCAATGCCTACGCCAGCTATACCGGCATCCTGAAAACCAACAATGTTTTAAGGAATCGGCCGGCCTATGGCGAGGGCGGCGGATGGCTGCCGCCGATTACCGGCAATTCCAAAGAAGTCGGCATCAAAGGCGGCTTGTGGAACGACAAGCTGAATTTCGCCCTGTCTTACTTCACCATGACTCAGAAAAATTACCCCACGCTCGAACCTACAGGCTCGCGTTGTTACGAATGGAAATACGGCGGGGAAAACGGCAACGAACCGTGGTGCTTCCAAGGCGATTGGGAATACGGTACGGGTAAGGGCTATACCAGCAGGGGGTTCGACATCAACCTTGCCGGACAGATTACCCCGAAATGGCGGATGCAGGCGGGCTTTGTCAAACTGAAGATAGACAAACCTTACGATGCGCCCAACTCCTCCAACGACTTGGGGGACGACATGAATCTGGAGTACGGCGGCACCTATACCGCGCCGGATAAAACCTTCAAATTCTTCACCAGCTACGACTTTACCCCCAAGCTGACGATGGGGGTGGGGATGCGCTGGGTCAGTGGTACCAAGCCCAAACCTTGGGGGCATGGTCTTTCCAACGGGCAATATTACGTTTCCGACAAACCCAAAGCACTGTGGCAGCCTTCCTATTCGATATGGAACGTCATGGCGCGCTATAAAATCAACAAACACGCCGCACTGGCGGTCAACGTCGGTAACCTGACCAATAAACGCTATTACACCAACTCCCGCAGCAATTTTTACGGCAAACCGCGCAATGCCTCCGTTGCCTTGAGAATAAAGTGGTAGGCTGTTTGGACGGAGCCCTTCCTCCAAGAAGCAGTTTACATGACGGAAAAGTTTTAAAGGGGCCCAAAGGTCGTCTGAAAGTTTTCAGACGACCTTTTATCTCCCGCGTTAATCTTTACATGTTTTCAAACCACCTTTAGCCGAATTGACTTGAGCAGAAGTGTAAAAGGGTTATAATCGATTAACAGATGAACAATCTGTTATTTCAACGGTAAGGACATCAAGGAGAAGGTAATGAAAAAACATGATTTTGAATCCCGCAAAGAAGCTTTGTTGAAAGACATTCAAGATGTAATGAACGATGTCGAAGAACTGTACACCAAAGGCGTGGAAGCCGGCTCGGAAGAAGGTAAAAAAGCCAAAGCCAAATTGCAGGAAAAACTCGAAGCCGCCAAAGAGCGTTTATATCGTTTTGAAGACGAAGCGGGCGAGCGCATTAGACATCATGCCGACCGCGCACGCGAAAAATACGACGAATTTGAAGAATTGGCAGAAGAGCGTTTCCAAGAAGGCAAAAAACGCTTTGCCGAGTTTGGAGAAGAAGCGGGCGACCGCATCAAACGCGGCGCGCGCCAAGCTGATGCAGCCGTACACGACAAACCATATTACGCAATGGGCTTTGCCGCATTGGCAGGCTTGGTCGTCGGCGTATTGCTGAACCGCCGATAATCGGTCAAACATGAATGCCGTCCGGACACGATTTTCCGAAATCTTGTTCCGGCGGCGTTTGCTTATGCGGGTCGGCAAAGGTTTCAGACGACCCAAAAGCCTTCGGATTGTCCGTTTCGGAGCAATCAGGGAAATCGGAATATGGGTATCAGACAAAATATCGAACATACGAAAACGCTGCTGAATCAAGGTATTGATTTGCTTTTGCTGCGGTTGCAGATTTTGAATCTGGATTTGGCGGAGCAGGCGGAAAACGTGTTCCGCATCATCATATGGCTGGTCGTATCGGGCATATTGCTGCTGATTGCATTCATCAGCCTATTGTTCGGGCTAAACCGCGCGTTGTCGGATACCGCGGCGATATGGGTATTTTTCGGGATAACCGCCCTCAGCCTAATTGTCATTGCAATTTTGTTCGGTAAAGTGTCAAAAGATTGGCGCAGCCAAAACAACCAAATCGCGGCAACCTTGCAGGACATCCGGGCAGACATCGCCTGCCTGCGCGGTCAAGATATGCAGGAAGGAGGGGACGATGAATAAAACGGAACGCGATGAAGCACGCGAACTGCTGCAACTGGAAGCCAAACTCGTCCGCCTGAGGATTGAGGCATCGTATTTGAAACAGCGTAAATTGAAGGAACAGGAAGAGCGCAAGTCGGACACGCTGATGAAGCTGCTGGATTTGGGCAACGAGCTGACGCAGACAAACCTGCTGTATAAAACGGCAGGGCTCGCCATTCCGCGCAAATACCGCTTCGGCGCACTGCTGGCAGCGTTTGCGTTGAAGGCTGCGATGAAGTAGATGGGATTAGAAAGAAGGTCGTCTGAAAGTTGGGTTTCAGACGACCTTTTTGTATAGTGGATTAAATTTAAATCAGGACAAGGCAACGAAGCCGCAGACAGTACAGATAGTACAGCAAGGCAAGGCAACGCCGTACTGGTTTAAAGTTAAGCCACTATATTTGTGGGGTTCGTGGGCAAAGCCCACGCTACGGTGGATTTCAGACGATTTTGGGTTGTCGGTGTAGGTTGGGATAACTGTATCCGACGGGATATTTGTTTGCCATTATTCCCGCGCAGGCGGGAATCTACTTTTGAATTTCGGCAACTGTTTTTGAATATCTGTTTCTTAGGGTTTCCGATGGATTCCTGCCTGCGCGGGTGGAGGTAATTATGGGTTGGATTGGTAAAGTTTGCGTTGAAATTTGCCGAAGTGAGTGAGGTCGTGGAGAGGTCGTCTGAAAAACTAGGTTTGTGTTTCAGACGACCTTTTTGTATTTTTGGAATTCGTGGGCGAATCCCACGCTACGGGTTGTAGCTTTGGTCGGAGAATGGAGGTATAGAGGCTTTTGTTTGCATTCGTTATATTTTTTGAAATGTCGCAGTCGGTCAGGCGATGTAGGAGCGGTAGCGTGGGCTTTGCCCACGAATAACGATTGCTTGAAACATAAAAAGGTCGTCTGAAAGTTGGGTTTCAGACGACTTTTTTAGTTTGGGGATTCGTGGGCGAAGCCCACGCTACGGCTACCATATGATTACTATGATTCATTTAACCAAATATTCAGTCTTATCAAACAACAAGGTAATGTTAATTGGGTCTTGTTTGGATAGAGATATAGATTGATAGTTATTTAATATTGTTTTTTGTATAGATTCCAAATAATCATCTAATTTATCAGGAAATAAACTTGCTATATCTTCGATTTCCGTGCCTTGGTGAATAATATCTGAGTATATGGATTCAATAGGAATCAATTTTAAAAGTTCAATACTCTTTGGTCCAAACATTAAATATTCTATATCGTCAATATTTGCTTTCTTTTGCAATAGAGATGTTACTCTCCCTGGGAGCAAGGTATTAAGCAAGAATTTAAACTGATCTAGATTGCTTGTATCTATTGAGATTTTCATAGTCGTCTTTCTCTTCATCTAAATGTCAAAGCACATATTATCAATATTACTATGAATGACCTTATCTTTGCTTTGGTTTGCTATCAAAAAAAACAAACCGGTTTTCGTATGTTCAAAATAATACAATGAATGATCTCCAAAACCATCATAACCAGGAAGGTAGCGTGGGCTTTGCCCACGAATAATGATTGTTTGAAACATAAAAAGGTCGTCTAAAACTGTATTTTTCAGTTTCAGACGACCTTTGGTTTCAGAAAAGCATAGGGCGATACGGTATCACTATGCTTTAAACTTCAAGTCTTAACGCCAGTAGCGCCACCAAGGCATGTCGTTCGGCTGCCATTGGTGTTGCAGGAACGGGCTTTGCGGGAAGTTGGTTTCCAAGACGCGGCGGGTGTCGGCGGCGAGTTGGGGTTTGTCCAGTTTTTTGTAAGCCAGCTCCATCATGGCGAGCGATTCTTCGACGTAGCGGGTATTTTGGTAACGCTCGACGATTTTTTGGGCGCGGTTGACTGCGGCGAGGTAGGCGCCGCGTTTCATGTAGTAGCGGGCAACGGAGATTTCGTTACCGCCCAATGCGTCCACCAGTTTCGCCATGCGCTCGGTTGCGTCGGCGGCGTATTTGCTCTCCGGATAGCGTTGTACCAATTCGGCAAACGCTTGGTATGCGCTGCGGTTGGCTTTAGGGTCGCGGTCGGACCAGTCTTGTGAAGCGAGTTTGTTGAGGAAGGATTGGTCTTCGTTGAATAGAACCAAGCCTTTGAGGTAAAGCGCGTAATCCATATTCGGATGTTGCGGGTGATGGCGCTGGAAGCGGTCGATGGCGGCGAGGGCTTTTTCAGGCTCGTCGTCTTTGTAATAGGCGTATGCGGTGTCCAGCTGCGCCTGTTGCGCGTAGCGGCCGTTGGGGAAGCGGGATTCTAAAATTTCGTATAACTTGATGGCTCGCGTATAATTGCTGCTGTTCAACTCGTCATGCGCTTCGGCATAGAGTTTTTCCACGTTCCAATCTTGTGTGATTTGCGCGTCTTTATCGACCGTACCTTTATTGCTTGCACAGGCACCCAGTGCCAGACTTAACGAAACTACTAAAAGAATTTTTTTCATGCAGAATACTTCCTTTGATAATGAAGCCGATTATAGCGACGATTTAGACTTTACGTCAGCCCCCGAAGCAGAAAGTTGTGTTAATTTGACTGTTCCGCTGGAGCTTGCGGGCGGGCGGCTGGATGCGGTGTTGGCAAAGCTCATGCCTGATTATTCGCGCAGCCGCCTGACATCGTGGATTAAAGAAGGCGCGGTCATTGTAAACGATAAGCCCGCCCAACCCAAAGACAAAATGATAGGCGGGGAATCCATCAGCGTAACGGTACGTCCGAGCGAAGAGAATCTCGCGTTCAAACCCGAAGCGATGGATTTGGATATTGTGTACGAAGACGATACCGTCATCGTCGTCAACAAACCTGCCGGACTGGTCGTTCATCCCGCCGCAGGCAACTGGACGGGGACGCTGCTCAACGGTTTATTGGCGCATTGTCCCGAATTGAGCCAGATTCCGCGCGCGGGCATCGTCCACAGGCTAGACAAAGAAACCAGCGGCCTGATGGTGGTCGCCAAAACCCTGCCCGCACAAAACTCCCTCGTGCAGCAACTTCAAGAACGCACGGTCAAACGCATTTACCGCGCCGTCGCCAACGGCATTGTTCCCTTTGACGGCAAAATCGAAACCCAAATCGGACGCGATCCGCACAACCGCCTGAAAATGGCGGTCGTCAAATTCGGCGGCAAACCTGCCGTGACACATGTCAAAGTGTTGGAACGCTATCTTGCCCACAGCTACATCGAATGCTCGCTCGAAACAGGCAGGACGCACCAAATCCGCGTCCATATGCGCGAAGCCAACCACCCGCTTGCCGCCGACCCTGTTTACGGTAACCTGCGCCATCCGTGCAGCGAACCGGTAAAAGAAGCCGTTAAAAGTCTGGGTGCGCGTCAGGCTTTGCATGCCTACCGCTTAAGTTTCGTCCATCCGAAAACCGGCGAAACCGTCTCTTTTGAAGCCCCGATTCCCGACGATATTTACCACCTGCTCTCCGTCCTGCGCCTTGAAGCGGGGTTGGATTCGTCTTTGAGCAACGAAGAAGAATGGCAGGACAAACTCGGCACGGATGACGATGATGATTGGAACGAAGACGACTACGACGTCGAAGTGGTTTATGTGAGGGATTAAGATGTCTTCTTCAGATTTGGTAAATCTTGCACAAATGGACGGCGAAATGCAGTGGCTGGCGGGTTACGGCAATTTGTCGTCTGAAAAAACATACCGACTTGCCACCAAAGCTGCCATCGTTTCCATGATTTTACTGCCCGTGAAAACAAATAACTTAGGAGATGATGATGAGTCATAAGGAGCAAGTTTGGCGAGATGCTTTTAGATTAGACGATTTATCTGAAATTGACGGGAATTTTTTATTGGCAATTGCTGCTGCAAAAAAAGAATTTGATGGTTATTCGCAAGGTAAATGGGATCTGAAAAACTATATTATTTGGTTAAATATTTCCGAAAATGGAGAATTTGCCTGCATTAGTTTGATACCTAAAATAGATGAAATGGTGGGCGGGATATTTTTTGAAATTCCTTATAGAGGACTATATAAATATGGTCGGGGTTATAATTTTTATTTCCGACTGGAAGATACGGAATTATTGGAAGTAGTGGGGATGCGTTAATACGCAATTGTATTATTTAAATGACCTTGATTACTTTCTAAGGCAGATGGGAATATTCAGGCGATACGGTTGAAAAAGCTTACTTGCCATACTGAATGGTCAATTTAAGATAGAGGATTTAGGTGCCGGCATGAGTTATCAGGAAAAAGTTTGGAGAGATGCTTTTGAATCTGATTATTTATTTAGATTAGATGGAAGTTTGTTATTGGTAATGGCTGCGGCTAAAAAAGAATTTGATCGTTATTTGCAGAATCAATCGGATTTGAGGAACTATACTATTTGGTTCAATATTTCCGAGAATAAAGAATTTGCCTGTATCAGTTTCCTGCCCAATCAAGGAGAAGATAAGCATGGTCGGGGTTATGACCTTTATTACCGATTGGAAAACACAGAATTATTGGAAGTCGTAGAGATGCGTTAATACGAAGCCGATAGACACATTCTTTCAAACCTTTCCTTACTCAGATAAAAACATGAAAACCATCACAGAAACCTTAAACCTCACCCCGCAAGGTAAAAATTTCCTGACTGCCGATTGGCCTGCGCCCGCCAACGTGAAAACCCTGATTACCACCCGCAACGGCGGCGTGAGCCAAGGCGTGTATCAAAGTTTGAACCTCGGTTCGCACGTCGGCGATGATCCTGATGCAGTGCGCCGCAACCGTGAAATCGTGCAGGAACAGGTTGGGCTGCCTGTTGCCTACCTCAATCAAATCCACAGCACCATCGTCGTCAACGCTGCCGACGCATTGGGCAACACGCCCGACGCAGACGCTTCGGTGGACAACACGGGCAAAGCCGCCTGCGCCGCGATGACTGCCGACTGCCTGCCTGTCTTGTTCTGCGACAAAGCCGGTACGGTCGTCGCTGCCGCACACGCCGGCTGGCGCGGTTTGGCGGGCGGCGTGCTGCAAAACACCATTGCCGCGATGAATGTCGCGCCCGTCGAAATCATGGCATATCTCGGCCCTGCCATCGGCGCGGACGCGTTTGAAGTCGGACAAGACGTGTTCGACGCATTTTGTACGCCCATGCCTGAAGCTGAGGACGCATTCGAAGACATCGGCGGCGGTAAATATCTTGCCGACATCTACGCACTGGCGCGTTTGGTTCTGCGCCGCGAAGGGGTGGACATGATCTACGGCGGCACACACTGCACCGTCTTGGAACGCGACACTTTCTTCTCTTACCGCCGCGACGGACAAACCGGCCGCATGGTCAGCCTGATTTGGTTGGCGGAATAATGCGCGGCAAGTCGTGTATCCGATATTTGACTGAAAAAAGCCGTTGTTAAGCGTATCGGTTCCAATATCGTTAAGGTCGTCTGAAAATATCGGTTTCCTCAATTTCAGGAACGGTTTTCAGACGACCTTTGTTCGTTGTATCCTTTAGATAAATCAGGCGGTATTTGTCATTGCATATGCGATATTGAGGTCGTCTGAAAACAGGTAGGACGGTTTTTCAGACGACCTTTTCGGGATAACCGACTACGCTTGAATCTTGTTTATCAACAATTGTATAGTGGATTAACTTTAAACCAGTACGGCGTTGCCTCGCCTTGCCGTACTATCTGTACTGTCTGCGGCTTCGTCGCCTTGTCCTGACTTAAATTTAATCCACTATATTTTGAAAATTTGGAGAGAATAATGAAATCAGTCGTACTTTGGGGTTCTATTTTACTGTTGTCGGCGTGTGGCTCGATGCAGAGTCAGGTTGTGAAGAAAAACGTTGTTTTTGATCCGGGCAGTCAGGCACAAATCCGCTCGTATGGTTCATATGGTTCGGATTTGATCCGCATCTATCCTGAAACGGACTGCGCAAAATGGGAGGGAACAAAACGGAACGCGGTAAACCGTCGTTTTGTCAACGGATTGCCGCGTAAGGTTAGGAATATTTCGATAGGTATTCCGCCTACCGAGTTGAGCCGTAAAACGGAAAAAGACACCGGATTCGTTTTCCGTGATTCTTATCGCGAGATGGTCGTATCGGCGGATCAGCCTGTGGTTTTGGACGGCGCATTTTCGTCTCAAACGAGAAATCACCATTATAGTTGCCGAGTCGCCGCTTCTTTCACACCTAAGGCAGGCGAGGCTTATGAAGTCCGCTATCTGTCAGAGGAAGATGGATGCGACATTGAGGTTTACCATATCGGTCATGAGGAAAAAGACGGTGTCCGCCAAACCAAAAAACTTACGGCAAACTATTGCGCAAGACCGGGAACAAGCTTTTAAAGATGTGGCACGAGGAGTTTAACTTTCTCAGCCGCGAAGCGTCCGCATCCGATGAGGATTTGGCATGTTTTTTCCAGACGGCGGACAAGCATATCGGCGATGAAGGTATCCGTGTTTTGATGCAGGCTTTTCCTGAAGCAGGCGTGGCGGAGAGATTTGCCGCCACCGGCCTGCGGCTGCCCGATTATTTTTATATTCCCGAAGAGATGGAACAGCTTTGGCGTTATGCAGTAAGCGGCGAAATTGAAGGAAACGGGCGGGAATTCGGTTATTTTTCGCCGAAAGACGTGGTGGAATTTTATTTTAGTTACGAATTTTGGTTTTACGCCCCGAATTTCCTGCCAGTAAGGCCGTCTGAAAAACGGCGGCTTTACATTTTTTAAACGGCCTGATGCCCGAAACCGATCAAGTAAACGCGGCCTGGCTTACGGAGGTGAATCAAGATGAAATATGAATGGAAAAAAGCCCAAAAGGCTTGTTACAACATCAAAGCGGTTCCGACTTTGACGGAGGTTCCCGCGCAGCCCTTCATCATGATAGACGGAGAAGGAAATCCCAATGCTCCCGATTTCTCGGAACGGGTCTCGACCCTTTATGCCTTGGCTTACGCCGTCAAAATGGATTACAAGAAAGCGGCGGCCGGTTGCGAGATCGATGATTTCACCGTTTATCCTTTGGAAGGGATTTGGCGCCGGAAAACGCAGGGGACCTTAGTAAAAGAAGACTTGGTTTATACCATTATGATAGGCCAGCCTGATTTTATTACTGCAGAAATGGTAGCTTCGGCATTGGAAAAGGTCAGGGTCAAAAAGCCGAATCCGCTTTACGACGAAATACGGTTTGAACGGATGGCCGAAGGCAAATGCGTGAGCATCCTGCATCAGGGCGCGTTTGACGACGAACCCGCCTCTTTTGCCAAATTGGACGGTTTCTGCAATGAGAAAGGCTTGAAACGCAACAGCGATTACCATCGGGAAATTTATCTTAACAACCTGAACCGCACCGCCGTGGAAAAGCTCAAAACGATTTTGCGTTACACGGTAGAGTAATCGACCGCAGCCAAAATCATCCGTTATAACCCGAAGAAGCCCGCGAGCTGTTTTCAGATGGCCTCGTACCCGTTTGAGGCCGTCTGAAAATCCCTTGTCCGACCCGAAAGAAGTTTTCATGAACACCGTTTCCATTCAAAACCTTTCCCACCGCTACGGCAAGACCCTTGCGCTTGACGATGTGTCGCTGGACATTCCGAAAGGCGCGACGGTCGGTTTGATCGGGCCGGACGGCGTGGGCAAATCGACGCTGCTCTCGCTGATGGCGGGTGTGAAGGTGATTCAGGACGGACGGGTGGAAGTGTTGGGCGGCGATATGGCGGACAAGGACGTGCGGCGGGACTTGTCGCACCGCATCGCCTTTATGCCGCAGGGTTTGGGGCGCAACCTGTATCCTACCTTGTCGGTGTATGAGAATATCGATTTCCACGCGCGGCTGTTTGGTTTGGACGGGCAGGAACGCACGCGGCAGATTGCGCGGCTGATGGAGGCGACCCGCCTTGCGCCGTTTTCCGGCAGGGCGGCGGGCAAGCTATCGGGCGGGATGAAGCAGAAGCTGAGTTTGTGCTGCGCACTGGTGCACAGCCCGGATTTGTTGATTTTGGACGAACCGACCACGGGCGTGGACCCTTTGTCGCGCCTCCAGTTTTGGGCGCTGGTGGACGATTTGCGGCGGGAACACGCGGGCATGACCGTGATTGTGGCGACCGCCTATATTGAAGAGGCGCAGCGTTTCGAGCGGCTGCTGGCGATGGACGCGGGCAGGCTGCTGGAAAACAAGCCCACTGCCGACGTGCTGGCGGACTACGGCACCGATGTGTTGGAAGAGGCCTACGTCAAAATGCTGCCGCCGGAGAAACAGCAGGGTTCGGGCGGTTTGGAGATCACGCCGTTCGTCCCCGACCCCGATGCGCCGCCTGCGATGGAAGCGCACGGATTGACCAAGCGTTTCGGCGATTTTACTGCTGTGGATCATGTCAGCTTTACCATTCAAAAAGGCGAGATTTTCGGCTTTCTCGGCAGCAACGGCTGCGGCAAGTCCACCACCATGAAAATGTTGACCGGCCTGTTGGAAGCGACCGAAGGCGACGCCACGCTGTTGGGCAAGCCGATAGACGCGGGCGGCTTGGACACGAAAATGCGTGTCGGCTATATGTCGCAGGCGTTTTCGCTGTATGAAGAACTGAGCGTGCGCCGCAATCTGGATTTGCACGCCAGACTTTACCAGATGGGCGCTAAAGGCGCGGCGGCGGTGGAGGAAGCCCTGCAACAGTTTGATTTGGCGGACGTTGCCGACACTGCGCCCGCATCGCTGCCGCTGGGCATCCGCCAACGCCTGCAACTTGCCGCCGCCTGCTTGCATCACCCTGAAGTATTGATTCTGGACGAACCGACTTCGGGGGTCGATCCCGCCGCGCGCGATATGTTCTGGCGGCATCTTCTGAAACTCTCCCGCGAAGACAAAATCACCATTTTCGTTTCCACCCACTTTATGAACGAAGCCGCCCGCTGCGACCGCATTTCCTTTATGCACAAAGGCCGCGTGCTGGCGGTGGGTACGCCCGCCGAACTGGCGGCAAGGCAGAATGCGCCGGATTTGGAAGAAGCGTTTGTGCAGTATTTGATTGAAGCGGAAGGAGGAGAAGGTGGGGAAGGTGGGGAAAGGTCATCCCGCCAGGAGGCTGCGCACTCTGAAAGTGATCAACGCGAGTTTCGCCAAAATACAGACGGCGTGCTACCTATGAACAATAAAGCGGAATTGTCCGAACCGACCGTAGGGTATGTGGCGCAAGCCACGCACGCGGAAGTGGCATCGGATGACAGGCATTCTGAGCTTTCAGACGACCTTCAAGGAAAAGATACAGGGTCGTCTGAAACTCAAAACGGCGTGCGTGAACCAAGTTCACACACCCTACCGGAGGAAATTCCGACCGTGGGGTATTCGGCACAAGCCACGCACGCGGAAGTGGCATCGGATAACGGGCATTCGCAGTTTTCAGACGACCCTGAAAAACACCATCCGAGGCCGTCTGAAACCCCGTCCGCAACGCCCGACACCCAAACCTTCAAATACCGCTTCTCCATGATTTGGACCTTTGCCCGCCGTGAAGCCAAAGAACTCCTGCGCGACAAAATCCGCCTGTTTTTTGCCGTGTTCGGTCCGCTGATTATCATGGCGTCGGTATCGTGGGGGATTTCGTTTGACGTACGTAATCTGAAATTCGCCGTTTATGACCGCGACCAAACCGCCGCCAGCCGCGAGCTGGTTGAGTATTTCGACGGTTCGCGCTATTTCCTCCAACAGCCGCCGATACAGTCCGAAGCCGAAATCGACACCGTGCTCAAAAGCTCCGGCGCCATATTGGTCATCGATATTCCGAGCGGTTTCGGGCGTGATTTGGCGCGCGGGCTCAAACCCGAAGTCGGTTTTTATGTGGACGGCTCCATGCCGTTTAACGCCACCAACATCCGCGGCTACATCGGCAGCCTGATCACCGCCTACACCAAAGACCGCATCGCCGATAGCGGGCTGCCCGTTTCGCTCAAAGCCCCCGCCGGCATCGAACCGCGCTTTATGTACAATCAGGATTTCGACAGCATCAACGCCATCGCCCCGGGCGTGATGATGCTGGTGTTGATGATGATACCCGCCATGATGTCGGCGGTCGGCGTGGTGCGCGAACGCGAAATCGGCTCTATCGCCAATTTCTACGCATCGCCCGCCGCCGTGGCGCAATATCTGATCGGTAAACAGCTTCCCTATATCGCCGTCGGCATGGTCAACTTCGCCGCCATGATGCTGATGATTATTTACCTGTTCGGCGTGCCGCTCAAAGGCTCGTTTATCGGACTCGCCATCGGCACACTCTTGATGGTGTCCGCCACCACCGCGCTGGGGCTTTTGATTTCCTGCTTCGTGCGCTCCCAGCTTGCCGCCATTTTCGCCACCGCCATCATCACCATGATTCCCGCGCAAACCTATTCCGGCTTTATCTACCCGCTGTCCACCATGGAAGGCGGCGCGCTGGTTATCGGCAAAACCTTCCCGTCGTCGTGGTACTACACCGTCAGCGTCGGCAGCTTTACCAAAGGGCTGCACACTGCCAACCTGCTGCACGAATACGCCGCCATCGCCGCCTTTGCCGCCACCAGCCTGATTCTGGCGTGTGTGTTGTTGAAGAAGCAGGAGAAGTGAGAGGTCGTCTGAAAACTCAGCAGGCGCGTATGGATGTCCACCCCGAACCTTAGCCCACTATTAAAGAAAGAAACGCCATGAACCGAACAACCCTGTTTGACGGACTGGCCGAACGCTACGGCGCGGTGGCAGAATATCCGTGGGCGAAATTCCCCGACTTTGCCGTGTTCCACCACACGGGCAACCGCAAATGGTTCTGCCTGTATATGCCCGTGCCGTCTGAAAAACTGGGCATGGGCGAGGGCGGTCTGACGGAAATCGTCAACGTCAAATGCCGCCCCGAACACATCGGCGCATGGCGCGCGACGGCAGGCATCTTGCCCGCCTACCACATGAACAAAGAACATTGGTTGAGCATCGTATTGGCGCAAACGCCCGCAGAAAACGTGTGGCGGCTGATAGATGACAGCTTCGTGCTGACGCGCTAGGATTGATTAACTCCACACATTAGATACAAGAGAACATGATGACTGACATTACCCTTATCCCCGTTCAAGAACACGAAAAAGACGAGTTTATCCGCGTCTTGCAGCAGTCGTTCAGATTGGCGGTGGCAGACGATTTGGACGACGGAGAAGAAGTTATCAGCCGAGAAGAAATCGAAGAATCTATGAATGCACCCAAAGCAGAGAGTTATCACATTGTTGCCGACGGCGAAAAAGCGGGCGGCGCGGTAATTGTCGTCAATGCCGAAACGGAGTGCGGTTCGTTGGATTTACTGTTTATGTTCCCGCAGAAACACGGGAGCAGCTTGGGCGGGAAAGCGTGGCGGGCGATAGAGCGGCTGCACCCCGAAGTACGCGTGTGGGAAACGCATACGCCGTATTTTGAGAAGCGCAATATCCATTTCTACGTCAATAAATGCGGCTTTAAAATCGTAGAGTTTTTCAATCCGCACCACCCCGATACCACTAGACCGCAAGCAGAGGGGCAAGATGAAGCGTTTGAATATTTCTTCCGTTTTGAAAAAGAAATGCCGCAACAGCCGTAGGATGTGCTTCCTTGTCTTGAGCTTTGCAGACTTTATTTATTAAATTTCAGGAGAAAACATGAAAACCATAGGCATCATCGGTGGTATGAGTCCCGAAAGCACCGTGCTCTACTACCAAATCATCAACCGCGAGACCAACCGCCGCTTGGGCGGCAACCGCAGTGCCAAAATCCTGCTCGACAGCGTGGATTTTGAAGAAATCGTCCGTTTGCAGAAAAGCGGCGATTGGGCGGCGGCAGGAAACGTGTTGGCGCAAAGCGCGCGGAAGCTGGAAGCGGGCGGCGCGGATTTTTTGCTGCTCGCCACCAACACCATGCACAAAGTCGCCCCCGCCATCGAACAGGCGGCCGGCATCCCCTTGCTGCACGTCGTCGATGCCACTGCCGCCGCCATCAAACGGCAGGGCTTGTCCGCCGTCGGCCTGCTCGGCACGCGCTTTACCATGAGCGACGGTTTTTATACTGAGCGCATGGGTTCGCAGGGCGTGAAAACCATAGCTCCGACCGCCGCCGAACAAGACGAAATCCACCGCATTATTTTTGACGAACTGTGCCTGAACCACATCCGCCCCGAATCCGCCCGCTACTTTTACGACGTGATAGGCCGTCTGAAAAACGAAGGCGCGCAGGGCGTGATACTCGGCTGCACCGAAATCTGCCTGCTTGTGAACGAAACCGACAGCCCGCTGCCCGTGTTCGACAGCACCGCCATCCATGCGTTCTCGGCGGTGGATGCGGCGCTGGAGGAATAAGTGGGACTCCTGATTAAACTGCTACGGAGTGGGTTTGCCATTTCGTATCAGTTTATCCGTAGTCCCACCCATGATGCGGCAAACGCCAAATTTCACGATATGGATGTTATCCGCTTATGAAGAGTAAACTTTGTGAATAATTTTGACGGTTTTTCCGTTGCGGTTAAATTCCGTATCGGTATGAGCGCCTGAAGCGCAATCCAAACTTTGGTATTTCATATCGATATGGTTGGGATTTTTACGGCGCAGTTTGAAGGACCATTCAAAGGTTTCGGGTTGTGCGTTTTCCGTGTTGCCGCAGTCCATTTTTTCTTTACCGTTCAGAGTCAGGTTTTTGCGCGGCAGGGTGGAAGGAACGGTTTTAGGGTAGGGCGCTTCGCCGTTGTAACCTTGCTTCATAAAGGCGGAATAGGCTTGTTGCAGCGAACCGGTATAACGGCATTCGTAGCGGGTCACGATGGCATCGAGTTCGGGGTTGCCCGTCGATTTCGAGCTTTCATGGCAGGACAGATTGCCGGCAAAGGCGGCAGGGGAAGTGAGAAGCAGGCAGAGCAGTAAAGGTTTGACGGACATCATAGTTCCTTAGATTGGATTGATGAAATAGGTCGTCTGAAATCAAAGCTGATCCCAAATGACCTTATTTGAAAAACATAATTATACATTGTTGGTCTGACTAAACGAGTTGGATTGACCAAGCAGCGTGGTAGCCGATTCCATACGCGTTGACTTTATCTGCTGCGTTTCGACGGGATTTTTTAGGAAAAAGCAGACTCTATTGTGTGTACACGGCGAACCTGCTGCCGGACTTTTAATGGGAAACCCGAGGCTGTAAAGCCGAAAACAGCCGGACAATTTTTCAGACGACCTTTGAGAAGGCAAGTTACCAACAGGAATCCCCATGCGTACCCTGAAAAACATTCTGACCCTGATGCTCAAAGAGTTCCGCAGCGTGCTGACTGATCCGGTGCTGATGGTGCTGATTGGGTATATCTTTACCGCCACGATTTATCAGATGTCACAGGTCGGATCGGATTTGAAAAACGCCACCGTCGGCATCATCGACCAAGACCGTTCGGTTTTGTCCATGCGTATCCGCGATGCCGTGCAGCATCCGTTTTTCAAACCGGTAGAGGACGTGCGGCGCGAGGATTCGGACGAATTGATGGATAAGGGCGAGTTCACCTTTATTTTGGAAGTGCCGCCCAATTTTCAGCGCGACATGGCGGCGGGGCGCAATCCTGATTTGCAGCTTTTGGTTGATGCGACGTCGATGACGCAGGCGGGGGTGGGCGCGTCTTATCTTTCGCAAATTATCAACCGCGAAATTTACGAATTCACCGGCGTGACGCGGCCGGAGTTAATCAACCCCGTCATCAATACTTATTACAATCCCAACGGCGAGAGCGCGTGGTTTATGCCGACTTCGCAAATCGGCTCGATGTCGTGTATGTTGCTGATTTTATTGACGGGGGCGGCGGTTATCCGCGAACGCGAACGCGGCACAATCGAGCATTTGCTGGTGATGCCGGTCAATGCGTTCGAACTGATGATGGGCAAAGTGCTGGCAAATGCCGCCGTGATTTGGGTGGCGGCGTTGTCGTCGCTGTGGTTTATCGTGCATTTGAGCATAGGCGTGCCGCTCATCGGCTCGGTGTCGCTTTATGCGGTAGGGCTGGCGTTGTTCCTGTTTTCGGTGGCGTCGCTGGGCATCATGATTGCCACGTTCGCATCAACGATGGGGCAGTTCGGTATGCTGATGCTGCCGGTGTATATCGTGATGAACCTGTTTGCCGGCGGCGCATCCCCTCGCAGCAACATGCCGCACGCGGCGCAACTGATCAGCGAATATTGGCCGCTGACGCAGTTTGTGAAATTCTCGCAAGACATACTGTTCCGCGGCGCGGGGATTGAAATCGTCTGGGGACATATGCTGATCATGGGCTGTATCGGTGTAGGATTCTTATGGCTGGCATTGTTGCGGTTTCAAGGGATGCTGGAACGTCAGGGTTGAGGTCATCCAGCCAAGGATTGTTAAAAAGCAAACCTGACGGTTTGCTGCCCTCTCCCTAGCCCTCTCCCACGGGGAGAGGGGATTGAGGATACCGAACTCCAGCCATTTTTGGATTTCAGCCAATTTTGTCCATCCTCACCGTGGGAGAGGGGATTGAGGATACCGAACCCCAACCATGTTTGGGATTTCCAGCCAATTTGTCCCCTCTCCCCGTGGGAGAGGGTTAGGGAGAGGGCAGTAAGCCGCAGGCTTACATTTAGGTTTCTAGGTTTCGCAAAAAATCTTCTGAAAGGTCGCTCCAACAGGAGAACGCACATTCTGAAGCCGTTGCGGCAAATTTTATTTGTGTGCAAGATAAACGAAAGGTCGTCTGAAAACGTTTTATCCTGTTTTCAGACGACCTTTTTACTTCCTTAACACTTTACCTGACGCGCTTTACCTGCCCGACTGTGTCCACACGTTTTGCAGGTAGGCGTAGGTCAGCTCGGCGGTGCCGGAGACCAGCGCGATGTCGCTGCCCAAGTCTTCGGCTTTACCCACGCCGATGGGCAGGGCGCCGGAGGCTTTGATGGCGGCTACTCCTGCTGCGGCGTCTTCGATGCCGATGCAGCGGCGGATGTCCGCGCCCACGCCCTCGGCGGCGGCGAGGAAGATGTCGGGGGCGGGTTTGGAATGCGCGACGGCGGCAGGGTCGGCGACGGCGTCGAAGAAGTGGGTCAGCCCCATGCGTTCGAGCAGGAACGGGCCGTTTTTACTGGCGGACGCGAGGGCGATTTTTTTGCCGTTTGCTTTCAATGCTTCCAGCAGCGGCAAAATGCCGGGGTACACGTCTTCGGGTTTGACCGCCTGAATCATCTCCAAGTAGTTGTCGTTTTTGCGGCGGGTCAGTTCGGCGAACTCGGCTTCGCCGACGGTTTTGCCGCCGTGCGCGAGGATGCGTTTGAGCGAATCGTCGCGCGACACGCCTTTGAGCTGCTCGTTAAACTTGCGGTCGATGCTGATGCCCAGCCCTTCGGCGAGCTTTTTCCATGCGCGGTAGTGGTATTCGGCGGTGTCGGTGATGACGCCGTCGAGGTCAAAGAGCACTGCGGTAAAAGTCATTTTGCATTCTCCTTATTTGTTTAACGCGGCGGTGTGGCTGCCGTTGAGCGTGATGTCTTTGCCGTACACCTGCAAATCGAGCGGCTCGCCTTTGAGCAGGGTGAAGACGACGTTTTCTTTGCCGACGGCGACTTTAATCAGACGGCCGCGGTAGTTGATGTGGAAGGCGTAGCCTGTCCACGCACTCGGCAGGAACGGTGCGAAGCTGAGTTTGCCGCCCCAGGTTTTCATTTGGGCGAAACCTTGGACGATGGCGAGCCACGAGCCGGTCATGGAGGTGATGTGCAGGCCGTCTTCGGTGTCGTTGTTGTAGTTGTCCAAGTCCAGGCGGGCGGTGCGCTGGTACATTTCCACCGCTTTTTCTTCTTTGCCCAGTTCGGCGGCAAGGATGGCGTGGATACACGGCGACAACGAGCTTTCATGCACGGTCATCGGTTCGTAGAAGTCGAAGTTGCGGCGTTTTTCGTCCATGTTGAAACGGTCGCCGAAGAAGTAGATACCTTGCAACACGTCCGCCTGTTTGATGAAGGGCGAACGCAGGATTTTGTCCCACGACCATTTCTGGTTGAGCGGCAAATCGTCGGGCGAAAGCGCGGACACGGGGCGGATATCTTTGTCGAGGAAGCCGTCGTGCTGCACGAATACGCCGAGTTCTTCGTCATGCGGACGGTACATATTGGCGCTGATGTCCGCCCATTTTTCCAGCTCGTCGGCACTCACGTTCAAATCCGGACGCGGGTATTTCGCCAGGGCTTCGCGGGTGTAGTCCAATACCCATGCGGCGAGGGTGTTGGTGTACCAGTTGTTGTTGATGTTGTTTTCGTATTCGTTCGGGCCGGTTACGCCGTGAATCATGTATTTGCCGTTGCGTTTGGAGAAGTGGACGCGGTCCGCCCAGAAGCGGGACACTTCGACCAAGACTTCCAAGCCTTCTTTGGCAAGATAGCTTTCGTCGCCGGTGTAGTTGGTGTAGTTGTAGATGGCGTAAGGAATCGCGCCGTTACGGTGGATTTCCTCGAAGGTGATTTCCCATTCGTTGTGGCACTCAATGCCCGTAAACGTTACCATCGGATAGAGTGCGCCCGCCAAGCCCTGTTCGCACGCGTTGTGTTGCGCCTGCGGCAGTTGGTTGCGGCGGTATTGCAGCAGGTTGCGGGTAACTTCGGGTTCCGCCAGTGCGAGGTAGAGCGGCACGGCGTAGGCTTCGGTGTCCCAATAGGTCGCGCCGCCGTATTTTTCGCCGGTAAAGCCTTTCGGGCCGATGTTCAGGCGCGCGTCTTCGCCGTAGTAGGTGGAGAACAGTTGGAACAGGTTGAAGCGGATGCCCTGCTGCGCTTCGTCGCTGCCTTCGATGACCACGTCGGCAATTTCCCAACGGCGCAGCCAGCCAGCTTTGTGCGCGTCCAGCAAGGTTTCAAACGCAACGCCTGCGATTTTTTCCGACAAGGCACGACCTGCGGCTTTCACGGCTTCCAAGCCCTGATAATCGCGGCTGGTGGTAACAATCACGCGTTTTTCAAAGGTTTCGGGCGTACTGCCGACTTCGGCTTCGAAAGAATTGGAGACCTGCCAGTCGGTTTGGCTGCCGCCGAGGGCTTTGAAACTGCCGGCGAAGGTTTGCTCGGCGTTGACGATGAATTGTTCCACGCCGAAGGGATTGGCGACGGTTTGGGTGGCAATGTAGGAGCGGTCGTCTGAAACGCCTTTGTCCAATACCTGCCAGAATTTTTCTTCGTAGTTGGAGTCTTCGTTTTTCACGTCGGCGTCGATGATGGAATCGATGCGGACTTGGTGGGTTTTGCCGTCGACGGATACGGCTTCCCAGCGGATGACCGCCAGCTCTTTTTGCGCGACGGACAGGAATTTGCACACATCGAAACGCACGCCGAATACGGTGAACGAGCGGCGCAACACGCCGTGCTGCATATCGAGTTCGACGGAGAAGCCGGCAACGTCGTTTTTCGCCAAGTCCACTTCCTGCCCGTCGACAAAGATTCTGACTTTACTGAAATTGAGCGCGTTGATGGCTTTGCCGAAATATTTGGGGTAGCCGTTTTTCCACCAGCCGACGCGGGTTTTGTCGGGGAACCACACGCCGGCGATGTAGGTGCCCAAGTGGCTGTCGGCGGAATAGGTTTCCTCAAAGCTGCCGCGCATACCCATATAGCCGTTGCCCAAGCTGGTCAGGCTCTCTTGCAGCCGTTTGTGTTCTTTTTCCAGTTTTGCCGAACGCAGCGTCCAAGGGCTGACTTCCATGATTCTTGTATACATCGTAAAGCTCCTGTTTTGATGGTTTTATGGCAAACCGTTTTGAAATACGGTTCGTCTTACTTAAATCAAATAAAGCGTCGGCAGAAGTTTCAGACGACCCTCCTGCCGATAAATGAAGAAAATTATACGCCGCCGTGTGTTTCTTTAATCAGGAACACGGAAAACGCGCCCAGCAGCAGGACGACGCCCCCTACCAAGAACATATTGGCCTGCAAACCGCCCATCATCGGGAACAACATGAAGCTCAACAGCGAAGCAACAATCTGAGGCATACAGATGGAGCCGTTGAACAAGCCCAAATAAGTGCCCATATGCTTGCCCGACAAGGCGTTGGTTACAATCGTCAGCGGATAAGTGATGATGCCCGCCCAAGCAATACCGATTAAGATGTAAGACAACACCAGCACGTATTGGTTGCTGATGAAGAATACGGAGAAAAAGCCGAGCGCGCCCAAAGCCAGGCAGCTGAAATAACCCGCCTTATGGTATTGGTTGGGGATTTTCGCCAATACAAACGAACAAATCACCGCCGCAACCGACTGCACCGCCGCCAATACACCGTACCAGTTGCCCGCTTCCTGATAGCCTACGGAAGACGCATCGGTCGTGTGCCAAACGTTTTCCGCAATCGCGCCAGCGGAATAAGTCCACATATATTGGAAAGCGAACCAGCAGAAAAACTGCACCAAAGTAACCGTCCAAAACGCCTTAGGCGCGGTTTTCAAGAGTTCGAACCAGTTGGCTTTTTCCTGATTCGCTGCCACATCGATGCCGTGGTAGCGGGCGTAGGTTTCCGGGTCGTATTCCTTCACTTTGAAAATCGTGAACGCACTGGTAATCACCAGCAACGCCGCGCCCACATAAAACGCCACAACCACGGTCTGCGGCACGACGCCTTTCTCGGCAGTATTCGCCAAACCGATATACGCGAACGCAAACGGCAAGACCGCCGCCACAACCGCGCCCGTATTCGCCAAGAAGCTCTGAATCCCGTAGGCGTAGCTTTTCTGCTCTTCGTTGACCATGTCGCCGACCATCATTTTAAACGGCTGCATCGCCATATTCGACGACACGTCCAACAGCGCAATCATCAGTGCGCCGAACGACAAAGCCGCCAGCGACGCATAGCCGAAACCGAAGCTGCCCGAGTTCGGCATCAGAATCATCACAATGACCGCAATCAGCGTGCCGTAAAGCAGATACGGTAGACGGCGGCCGCCCAAGCGCGGCTTCCATGTGCGGTCGGAGTAATAACCGACAATCGGCTGCACCAGCATCCCCGCCAACGGCGGCAGGATAAAGAACCAGCCGAGGCTGTGCGGGTCGGCGCCGAGCGTCTGGAAGATGCGGCTCATCTGCGAGCTTTGCAGGGTAAAGGCCGTCTGAACGCCGAGAAAACCGAAACTGAGCATCCAAATCGTGCTTTTCGGCAGCGAGGGCAAGCCCTGCCGCGTGGGTTGCGTATTGTCCGACATGAGGTAGTCCTTTCGTTTTTTTGTAATAAAACCGGTTTCGGTAAACATCATTGAGCAATGGATACCGATAAAAAGGGGCGTGTTGTGACAGCGCATGATGTTGAGTCGCGCGGGTCAAGGGTCGTCTGAAAACGAAGACAGAAGACGTTTTCAGACGACCTGATGTCCACATCACACTAAGCTATTTTTAATCAACAGTTTGGGCAATTCAGCCCCATCGGTGCAATTTCGGTAACGCAGGCAGCGGTCAAACCATAATCATCGTTATGATGAAGTCGGTTTGGGAGGGGACATCGGGCTGCGAAGCGGCAAGAAATTGTTTAAGGAATTCAATTAAAGAGGAGGCGTCCTCACTTGGATAACAGTCGGATAAAACCATTTTCCGCGCTTGTCACGGATAGAAAGCGTAGTGTTCAAACATTTGTTTTCAGACGGTTTTGAGTAACGTGTCATCAGTAAAAACGCGCAGGGGATGTTGTCGGAAGAGTAGGGTGGGCGCGATTTGCTGAGGGATGGTATTGTTGTTGTGAAGCATCTGGTATAGATAAGCGGGGTCATTATGTTTTAAAACATACATGCTGGCAAGTGGCTATAAGTACCATAGTTGACTATCCGCAAAGTTTGAGTGGAGAAGCAAAGAAACGGCTTGCAAGCTGTTTACTGATTCGTCCTATTTTCCGTAGGACATATCGGAAAGGCGGCAGAGAGTTTGGGGTAAGGTATGCAGGTCGTCTGAAAACGGTTCATCCCGTTTTCAGACGACCTTTTTTGACAATGTGATACACTGTCATTCTGACGACATAAATTATCGATGCAAAGCCAAACGCTTCAGGAATACAAATTGAACATCCTCATTACTTCTCCCCGCGCGCCCGTTGCGCTGGAATGGGCGCGGTTCGCCAAACGCGGCGGACATCAGGTTGTGTTTTGCGACAGCCTGCGTTTCCCGGTTGGCATTTTTGCCGGATTGGGCGAGTACCGCCGCATTCCCGCGCCGCGTTTGGATTTCGCCGGCTATGCGCGTGCTATGACGGAATTGGTGGCGCAGGCGGATTGTGTGATTCCGACCTGTGAAGATATTTTTTATTTGGCGAAGCTGGATTTGCCGGAATCGGAGCGTGCCAAATGTTGGATGCCGGATCATGAAACGCTGTTCACCCTGCATGACAAATTCCGTTTTTTCGAGCGGATGCCGCAGGATACGGCGGTGCGTTTTCCGGCTACGCGCCGAATCACGTCGGTCGGCGAGGTCGGATACGACAGCGTGAAGAAAACGGTATTGAAGCCTGTTTATTCGCGTTTCGGTCGTTCCGTAATACGCGGCGTAACGGAGGGTCGTCTGAAAAACATCCATATCAGTGCGGATTATCCTTGGGTGCAGCAGGATTTCATTACGGGGCAGGGGGTGTGCAATTATGTGATTTGCGAACACGGCAGCGTGTTGGCGCATGCCGCCTACCGCCCGCGCTACCTGCTCAACGATTCGGCCTCGACCTATTTCGAGCCGCTTTCCGACCCGCGTTTGGACGAATTTGTGACGAAATTTGCCGAGCAAAATGCGTATCACGGACAGGCGGCTTTTGACTTCATTGATGACGGAAACGATTTGTGGCTGTTGGAATGCAACCCCCGCGCGACCAGCGGCCTGCATCTTTTACGCGAGGATTTGATATTTGACGGAGCAGGGCGCTTGCAGCAACGGAAACACAACACGCCGTCCAAACCTTTACGGGTCGGTGCGACCTTGCCGCTGCTTTTCGGTTATCGGGCTTGGAAAGAGGGAAAATGGACGGCGCTTTGGCAGGACTTCCGCCGAGCCGATGATGTGATTGCCGATTTGCCTTTCTATGCGCAATGGCTGGCATTGGGCGAGATGATGTGGCGCAGTATCCGGCATCATAAGCCTTTAACCAGCGCCAGCACTTTCGATATTGAGTTTGACGGCGATGAAAACTGATCTGTCCCACGAATTTTCGGCATTGTTCCGAGACATTCCGCTGCAACGCCTGTTTGCCAATATGAATGCCCGCGCCGAGGTTTTGAATATCGACGGTTTGGATATTCCCTGTACCGTCATCAACCGGATCACGCCTAATTGCTATACCGCGTCGCCGCATTCGGCAATCGTGGATTATGCGAAGGACGAGTTGGTCAAACTGCCCGGCGGGCAGCGTATGCTTGCGGCGAGTTTGTTGTCGGCGTTAAGCGGCATTCTGCGGCTGAATCAGATCGACCGTATGGTGACGCTGAACAATTATTGCCTTTCTACCAATAGCTTCTCTGAGGCTTTTCAGACGACCCCAATGTCGAAGCTGACCCAAGCCGCCGTCGCAAAATGGCCGAAACATGCTTTGTCCGTCCGTTCGCTGAATCCGCGCCAGCATAGGGATTTGATTGAACGGCTGGAACAGCTCGGTTGGAAAATGGTGGTGACGCGGCAGGTTTACATTATGGACGATTGGCAGGCAGTCATGGCAAAAACCAATACCAAACGCGACCGCAAGATATTTAATGACGGACGTTATGTTTTTGAGCGCTTGAGTGCCGACAGCCCTGATGCGGATTTTGAAGCGGCGGTGCATTGGTACAACCGCCTGTATCTGAACAAATATTCCAAGCAAAACGTACAATTTACCGTTGAATTTATGCGCGAAGCCGTATCGCGCGATATCTTGAATTTATTTCTACTGCGTGACGGCAAAACCGGTGAAAGTGCCGGAGTATCAGGCGTTGTCATCGACAGCAATACCGCTACTTCGCCCATCGTCGGCTACGATGATGCCAAGCCGCAAAGTGATGCCTTATACCGCCGCTGCATGACGCGTTCCATGCAAACCTGTATCGAAGCGAATGTCCCTTTAAATTTCAGTTCCGGTGCACCCGATTTCAAAAGGGTACGCGGCGCAGTACCTGAAATCGAATATATGGCGGTCTATACATCCCACCTTCGACCTGCGCGCCGGCTTATTTGGAAGCTGTTGCACCTGTTGAGTCAGGGCTATTACAAAAAAATCCTAATTAAATACAAACTGTAAACGCAATATCGAACTTATAGTAGATTAACTTTAAACCAGTACAGCGTTGCCTCGCCTTGCCGTACTATCTGTACTGTCTGCGGCTTCGTCGCCTTGTCCTGATTTAGTTAAGCCACTATAGTAACACGGAGTACATCATGAAAAAAACGGTTTTACTCATCTGCCTTGCCGCTACGGCGGCTGCATCCGCCGAAACGATATCGTTGGAAGTATCGAACAATCCGGCATTCCGTCAATATTCCGCCAATGCAAAGGTAGAGCCTGCGTTCAAATCCATACAAAACGAATGCGGTGATTTTGCCGTTGCATCTGTTTCGCTTTCTCCGAAAAAGGACGCTAAATATTTCGTCGCAGTCTGCACAATGGGCGGCAGCGCATCGACAGAATTTCAAATCCTATCCAACGAACGCGGCAAATCAAAAGTCTTGTTGGAAGACGGAGGCTATGGAATCAATATCTTGCCGCAACAACATAACGGTTTGCGCGATATCGCCGTTACAGAAGGCAATGCAGGATATTGCACCGAGACGCGTTACCGCTTTAATGGAAAAGCCTACCGCCCCTATAAGCGCAAGAGCTGCCTAGGTTAATCCATGCTGTAAGTTTCAAAAGAGGTGTATCAACATAAAAAAGTTGATTTGCCATCACAATCAAATAAAACGACACAAACCATGAATATAGAAAAAATGAAACGCGCTTGGTATCCGTTGATACCGAGCAAGCAGCTGAAAGACAAACCCGTTCATCGCGAATTGTTGGGACAGCAGCTGGTATTGGTACGGCTGAACGGACAGGCAGCCTGTATGGATGACTGTTGTCCGCATCGGCATGTGCCGCTGAGTGCGGGCAAAATCGTTTCGGGTAAACTCCAATGTTGTTATCACGGCTGGGAGTTTGACGCGCAAGGTAAAGTTTTAACGGTTGTCGGCGGGATGTGTGCTTGTGAAGAAGCTGAGAATGTTCCTACGTTTCCATGCCAAGAGTACGACGATTGGGTGTGGGTTTGCCTGGTTTCCGGCATACCGTTTGAGCCGTATGCCGACTTTGAAGCACCGGAAGGTTTTGAAACCGCCAACGCCGTCCGATACATGGAAGGCGATTTTATCCACGCCATCGAAAACTTCCTTGATCCGACCCATACGCGCTATATTCATGCCAAACTGCTGCGCAACAACGGCAAACAAAGCATGCAAATCAGCCAGAGCCACCACGAACGCGGTTTCGTAACGCAGTATCGCCTCAATCAACAACAAAACGGATTGATTAATAAGCTGTTCGATAAAGGCATTACCGTCAATAATGCGGCATTTACATTCCCGGGGCTGGTTCGTATCGATTACTTCACACCGAACAGTCATGAATATCGGATTTCCGCCTTCTTTATCCCTCAAAGCAAGGGCAGCATGAGTTTGAATGTCCGCGTTCATTTCCCTAAAAGCCGCTTTCCGTTGCCCATCAAATTCCATCTGTTCCGCCCGTTTCTTGAACGTCTGATGGTTCAAGATGCCGCCGTGATCAAAAGCCAATACCATTATCACAAGGAACATTACGCGAATAGACCCTATTGCAGCACCACCAATGATTTGGTAATTGATCATTTGCTGCATCTCTTTTTGGAAAACATGCCGGAGGGCATAGACAAAACGGGAGAAATGAGTTTATAGAGAAAGTGAAACCGGAGGAGAAGGATGGCAGCCTGAGGGTCGTCTGAAAACAGTGTAAAACGGGTTTCAGACGACCCCTTCTATAAAAACTGTCAACAATTTTCATTAATGTATTTTGAATGCTTACATATTTATCTTATAAAAATCAATACTCAATCTTTTCGGTATTCGGATAACGTTAAAAGATGAAAGATTTTGTCTTGATTGAACAGGCGGTTTGCGTTATCGTTTGCATTCTTTCATTCATAAACTCTGTGTTTCATTCCAATTGATTGGACAGTCTGACTGTCGCCGTGTTCCTTCAATGCGCGTACCCTAAACCGCTGCTTGGAGGGCTTGCATTACAGGTGCTGTGGCGAGGCGGGTTGCCCCTATTGGTTTGAAGCCGTATAAAAGAGGTCATTATGCAATTATCAGGTGCACAAATCATAGTGCAAAGTCTCAAAGCCGAAGGTGTAGAGTATGTTTTCGGCTATCCGGGCGGCGCAGTCATCGAAATCTACGACGCTATTTTCCAACTCAATAAATTCAAGCACATCCTGGCACGCCACGAGCAGGCGGCGGTACACGCGGCAGATGCGTATGCGCGCGTCAGCGGCAAAGTTGGCGTTGCGCTGGTTACTTCCGGACCGGGCGTGACCAATGCGTTGACCGGCATTGCCACCGCATACAGCGATTCGATTCCGATGGTGGTCATCAGCGGACAGGTCGGTAATTCGCTCATCGGTACGGATGCGTTTCAAGAGGTGGATACGGTCGGCATTACCCGTCCGTGCGTCAAACACAATTTCTTGGTAACCAACGTCAACGAGCTTGCAGAGACTATTAAAAAGGCATTCCAAATCGCCGCCAGCGGCCGACCCGGCCCGGTCGTAGTCGATATTCCCAAAGATGTAACGCAGGCGATGGCGAAATTCAGCTATCCGCAGGAAGACATCTTTATCCGCTCTTACCAACCTGTCGTGCAAGGCCATATCGGGCAGATTAAAAAAGCCATCCAAATGTTGGCTTCCGCCAAACGTCCGATCGTTTATTTCGGCGGCGGCGTGGTATTGGGCAATGCTTCGGAAGAGCTGACGAAGTTTGTCCGCATGACGGGCGCACCATGTACCGGCACACTGATGGGGCTGGGCGCGTACCCTTCAAGCGACCGCCAATTCTTAGGTATGCTGGGTATGCACGGCACTTACGAAGCCAACCTCGCCATGCAAAACGCGGATGTCGTGTTGGCAGTGGGCGCGCGTTTTGACGACCGAGTCGTCTCCGTTCCGTCCAAATTCTTTGAAAAAGCCAAAAAAGTCATTCATATTGATGTTGACCCGTCCAGCATCGCCAAACGCGTCAAAGTCGATATTCCGATTGTCGGCGACGTGAAAAACGTCTTGTCCGAAATGATTGCTTTGTGGGGCAAGCAGGATGCACCTGCCGCCGACTCTTTGGACAAATGGTGGAAAAACATCGAAGAATGGCGTTCGCGCAACTGCCTGTGGTTTGACAACGACAGCGAAATCATCAAGCCGCAATATGTCGTGCAGAAACTTGCCGAAGTTACCGGTAATTCCGCCATCATCACTTCGGACGTGGGACAACACCAAATGTTCGCGGCGCAATATTATCCGTTCGAACGCCCGCGCCAATGGCTCAATTCCGGCGGCTTGGGTACGATGGGCGTAGGTCTGCCGTATGCGTTGGGTGCGAAACTCGCCGCTCCCGACCAAGACGTATTCTGTATTACGGGTGAAGGTTCGATTCAGATGAACATCCAGGAATTGTCCACCTGCTTCCAATACCATGTCCCGATTAACGTCGTTACCCTCAACAACGGCTACCTCGGCATGGTTCGCCAATGGCAGGAGCTGTATTACGGCAACCGCGAATCGGAAACCTATTTCGATTCCCTGCCAGATTTCGTCAAACTGGCGGAAGCATACGGGCACATCGGCATCCGCGTGGACAAAAAATCCGATGTTGAAGGCGCGCTTTTGGAAGCGGTCAAACAAAAAGACCGTCTGGTATTTATCGACTTCTTGACCGATAAGAAACAAAACGTGCTGCCCATGGTCGGCAACGGCAAAGGTTTGGACGAAATGGTCCTGCCGCCGCATATGCGCGAAAACCCTAAAGCGTAAGGAGAACGACAATGCGACATATCTTATCTGTTCTGATGGAAAACGAATCAGGCGCGATGAGCCGCGTGGTTGGCCTCTTCTCCGCTCGCGACTACAACATCGACTCCTTGGCAGTAGCCCCGACCGAAGACAAAACCCTTTCGCGCATGACCATCGTTACCCATGGCGACGAGCAAGTCATCGAACAAATCACCAAGCAACTCAATAAATTGATTGAGGTGGTCAAAGTGGTCGATTTGAACGAAAGCCGTTTTGTCGAACGCGAACTGATGTTGGTAAAAGTCCGCGCCGTCGGCAAAGACCGCGACGAATTTTTACGCCTGACCGAAATCTACCGTGGCAGCATCATCGACGTAACCGACCGCAGCTACACCATCGAAATCACAGGTTCGACTGACAAACTCGACTCTTTCCTCGAAACCGTCGGACGCGCCCAGATTTTGGAAACCGTACGCACAGGCGCAGCCGGCATCGGCCGCGGCGAGCGTATTTTGAAAATTTAACACCGTCAGGTTTTCAGACGACCCGATAGGTCGTCTGAAAACAGAAACGGCAGGAGAGATTGATGTCAAACATTAAAATCGTCGCGCTGGTTACCGTCAAACCCGAATACACGGAAACGCTGAAACCCTTGTTCCAAAGCCTGGTCAAAGCCAGCCGCGCGGAAGAAGGCAACATCAGCTACGATTTGCATCAGGAAATCGGCAAACCCGAGCGTTTCGTCTTCGTCGAAAACTGGAAATCCCAAGCCGCCATCGACGCGCATAACGCCAGCGAACATTTCCAAGGTTTCGTCAAAGCCATCGACGGCAAAACCGACGCGCTCGAAATCGTTTTGATGGAAGAACTCTCCGTTTAACCCTTTACCCTCAATCCAACTGTCCGGCATCCTCAACACAAAGCCGGAACCCATTTTATCCAAAGGAAATCAAATGCAAGTTTATTACGATAAAGACGCCGACCTGTCCCTGATCAAAGGCAAAACCGTCGCCATCATCGGCTACGGCTCACAAGGCCACGCCCACGCAGCCAACCTGAAAGATTCAGGCGTAAACGTAGTAGTCGGCCTGCGCCAAGGCGGCTCTTGGAAAAAAGCAGAAGCAGCCGGCTTCGAAGTATTGTCCGTAGCCGATGCCACCAAAAAAGCAGACGTAGTGATGATTCTGCTGCCCGACGAAAACCAACCCGTCGTATACAAAAACGAAATCGAGCCTAACCTGAAACAAGGCGCGGTACTCGCTTTCGCACACGGCTTCAACGTCCACTACAACCAAATCGTACCGCGTGCCGACTTGGACGTGATTATGGTCGCCCCCAAAGGCCCCGGTCACACCGTACGCAGTGAATTCCTGAAAGGCGGCGGCGTACCTTCGCTGATCGCCGTTTACCAAGATAAAAGCGGCAAAGCCCGCGACATCGCCCTGTCTTACGCAGCAGCCAACGGCGGCACCAAAGGCGGCGTGATTGAAACCAACTTCCGCGAAGAAACCGAAACCGACCTCTTCGGCGAACAAGCCGTATTGTGCGGCGGCGTGGTCGAACTGATCAAAACCGGCTTCGAAACCCTGACCGAAGCAGGCTACGCGCCCGAAATGGCATACTTCGAATGCCTGCACGAAATGAAGCTCATCGTTGACCTGATTTACGAAGGCGGCATCGCCAACATGAACTACTCCATCTCCAACAACGCGGAGTACGGCGAATACGTTACCGGCGTGGAAGTCATTAACGACAAATCCCGCGAAGCCATGCGCAACGCCCTCAAACGCATCCAAACCGGCGAATACGCCAAAATGTTCATCCAAGAAGGTGCCGTCAACTACGCCAGCATGACCGCCCGCCGCCGCCTGACTGCCGATCACCAAATCGAGAAAGTCGGCGCACAACTGCGTTCCATGATGCCTTGGATTGCCAAAAACAAACTGGTCGACTTGGACAAAAACTAATTCGACTCGGTTCAACCATAAGCAAACCTGCCCGACGATTCGGGCAGGTTTTTTGTTACGTTGAGATTTTGAAAAATCAAAAATTCCAGTGGAGGAAAGGTCGTCTGAAAGACGAATTGACGATTTCAGACGACCCTTTGCTTGAGTTAGAAGTTATCGTGGCTCAGTTCAAAAGAACAATAGCAACGAAGCTTTATCTGTGGTTTGTAGTGTTCTTTTTTATTTATGAATTCCAGGTCCGAAATCGGCTGTGACAAATTCTTGAACAATCATGACCGCGCAGTTGTCTTTACGTTTTTTCATAAAAAGCAGTTTTGCCTTTGCCGGGGCGGGTAACGTAAGAATGGATATGTCTTTACCGTCTAAATGGCCGATAAAACTGGGACTGCCTGCGAACTCTTCATAGTTTGTAGGTGGCAACGGACAGCGGTTATTGTGAAGTTCAAATTCAAGCTGCTTCATCTTGCCTTTTTCAGACGACCATTCAGCAAACGAAATACTACGGATACCGTATTGTTGATATGGATCTTGGTTAACATGGTATGTGCTGTTGAATTGTCTGTCGTTTTTTATAGTATGGTTAGCAGTTCGATTGATTTCATGCGCCAGTTCGGGGATATCAATGCTGCGACCGATTTTATCCAAGTCAATAAAACTGCCATCGCGGGCAGCTTCTACCAAGACCTTAGACAAAGACTTATCGTGCATACGCATGGTTTCCATCGTATCGGCTCGGGCAATATTGGCTGATGTAAGCAGTGCGCAAAATATCAAAAAATAAGATTTCATTTAAATCCTTGTTATTAAATAGAGTTTAAGAATAAAACAAAATTGCCTGCATAGAAGATGAGATATTATGAGGCATACTGATAATTTATTGAAATTTTTCCAACATGATTTTTCTTATGGATGAAAATTTTTTTGATGAATTATGTTTAAGCGCCATATAAATTTCATCATCAATTTTATTTTGAGTTAATATCATATTTTCAATATATGGAATAATTTTCTCAGAGCCGGTTGAGATTAAATAGGCAGTTATCTCGCTATAAATATATGATTCTATGCGAAAATGGTCTAGTTTATTCAATAGTAAAGTCTCAATCGATTTCGAGTAATAGCTTTTTTCTTTTAGAGCATACACAATCCAAGAAATTACTTTCGGATGCTTGCTATTTAAATTTTTTATCAGATATTCTTCAATATAATCTCTTTTGGCAAAAAATGCAGAGCTGAAAGCAGTAGCCATAACGATAGAATATCTATGTATACGCCAAATTAATTGAATTTTTTCCTCTATTGCGCAGAATTCTTCCTCTCCTAAGTCATAATGATGAAACAAATGCCCTAAAGAAGATATCGCTGAGGATTTTACGTTAATGCTTTTATCGTTGCTTATAAAATCAATTAAAAGAGATAAAACATCTTCAAGTTCGGATTTGTTAAGTTTATTCTGAATCTGTCCGAGAATAAAGACAGCAATTTCCCTATGTCGACTATACCGGCTTGTTAAGAGGACATTTTTGACGATATCGCTAATTTCACGATACCGAAAAAATTGCAATCTTCTAGCTGCCTCATATTGAGTTTGAGTATTAGAATTCAGCAGGATATTGAGTAACTCAGTAACTGATAAATCCTTGCATGCCAAATAAGCATCAAAACTCAGAGAATCGTTATTTTTCATATAGTTTGCCTTGTTTGTGTCTAATGCAGGGGCTATCTTGAAAAATGTGATTTGATTTCATGAGTTTTAGCGTTTATATGAACTTCTATAATCCCATGTCCTCCTCTGCGATGAGGATTTAATATTTGGGGAGAGTAGGTAAAAACATAATATTTGTTTTCTGTTTTATCAAGGTAAGTGCTGCATGATATATTGTATTCAGAGATGTTTAATCCTCTAGCCTCTATTTCTTTCATGGAAAGGAATAGAGGTTGGGAATATTCTTTTTCTATCGATAGTTTTTTACCCGAATATCTATAAATCTCAGAAGAATCAGCCATAGTATTTTGCGGGATAAAGAATATGAAGAGTAAAGTAACCAGATATTTTATAAGATTCATTTTTAATATTAACTCGATAGGGTTTAAAATCGAAGGTACCAAGTTTTATAGTTTATAGCAAGCTGTTGGATCAGCAGATGTAGGTTGGGTCGTGATCCAACATTCAGGTTTTTGTTGGGTTTGCCAACCCAACCTACGCTTGCTTGCTACCATAGGTATAGTGGCTTAACTTTAAACCAGTACGGCGTTGCCTCGCCTTGCCGTACTATCTGTACTGTCTGCGGCTTCGTCGCCTTGTCCTGATTTAGTTAAGCCACTATAGTAATGCGGGAAGCAGTTTAAAAATTTTGCCAGGCTATGTTTTAGGGTATCGCATTCAGGTGTGACCCCCCGTTATGCTTGTCTATGCGCAGTATAAATGATTTGGTATCTAGATATTCATTCAATCTCCAAATTTCGCTGTTTATTAAGGGTTCAATATAATGCCTTATATTCTTTTTCTATTTTGCCTATTATCATCAGTATGGTTAACTTATATCTGTGTGAAAAAATATTGTAAAAGCAGGCTGGCCAAATTTTTGGGCGTACCTATTTTATTCTTTCTGTTTCTTGGCCTGAACCCTGTTTACCATTTCGCAAACAAAGCTTTGCGTCCGACGCATACAGCGGAGGAATTGATGATGGAAGATCCAGGAAACCGAATGATATTCTTAATATTCAAAGACAAGTTTCCGCAAGATTATGCCCAAATCGTGGCGAAAGCCGAAGATTTTATGAAATCAAAAAATCATGAACAAGATATGCGTTTTTTTCTCTCAGAAACAATAGACATCATGTTAAGAAAATTGCCTTATGCAGATGATGACAACTTAATTGCTATGTTTCAGGAAGATATGCAGTTGCGTACCAAACTCCTGAACGAAAACGACACGGTAAACTGCTTTTATTTGGAGTATCCTCATTTAGCTCCTGATATTTCGCTTTTTTCAAAGCAAATGAAGCCCTATTTCGCCTCTATAAAACAAGCTAGAGTACGAGCTTTGCAATCTGCCGATATTCATCGAAAAATGCCGGACGAAACTGAAATAGCGCAAACACAAGATAAAGTAAATCAGATTTTATGGAAGAAATATAGTGAACAGGAGTTGGCGGTAATCAATAACGAGAATGAGGATGAAATAAAGCAATATACAGCTGAAGAGCAGGCTTTGATGTGCCGTTTTACAATCGATACAATGCAGGTGATATTAGAACAGCCTAAGCATGAGGCTGCCGAACTGCTTCGTTTTAATTTGAGTCATTGAGGAACGATCTGTTGGATATTTTTCCCAATAAATCTCTTAGGCTTAAAACAGATTACATTGATAGGTACATTAAAGCAGCCGTGGATTCGGTACTCGAATCTGACATTTTTGGTATTTTCAGACGACCTTTTTATACTGCTTCTGTATTTATACTTAAAGCAGATGTAGGTTGGGTCGTGACCCAACATTCAGGTTTTTGTTGGGTTTGTCAACCCAACCTACGCTCGCTAATTACTCACCATCACATCCATATATATCTGAAGATTTCGGATATATAACTTCTAATAAATTATAAATAGATTCAACTTCATTAATATATGATATATCAGAATTATAATATTTAATACTCTCTCTTCTAGCTGTATATAGGCTATGATTTTTATCTTGGGTATTATTATATTTATCTTTGTATACTTCGTTATATTTTTCAATTAAGATACATGCCCCTTTTTTTACGCTATCTTGATTAGATAAATATACGTCTGAAGTTACCTGCATGATGCCGGATGTTTTAATTCTACCAGTCCAAAAAAATAATCTTTCCATAAGCCTATACAATATATGTCTATTAAAGTCTTCATAAATTAAAATCGAATATATTAATGCTTTTTGCTTTTCAATAGTGCTATTATCTATACCAGTCCCAATCGCTTCCTCAATAATAGAACCATATTTATGAGAAAAACGATTGTGCTTATGCTTTACATAATTTAATTTTCTATTATTATCTAAAGATGATATTGAAATATCTTTAATAACTTTATATATGTAACCAATAACCGCAAACCACAATGCCGTTGTAATTTCTTGTTCCGTCGGCAAGGGAAAGTATCTTTTTTCAATAAAATTTTTATAAACAATGTATGATACAAATATAGAAATAAAAGCTATTAGAATATGCTTTATCCAGTTTGTAATTTTTAATCTACCTATAATTAAGATAAAAATAAATCTTATTAAGAAATAAAATATTGTTGTTATATAAATATTTTTTGTTAAATAAAAAAGATTTATTTTATCTAGAAAAACTGACAATACTAATATAAAAGCAACAGGAGTAAAAGATCGATACAATATATTAAATATAGGTTGTTCTTCACTACTATCAAATGACAATTGATAATATCCAAATTTTATTGATCTCTTACCAAACCAATTTGATATAAAGAATAATAAAAAAGAAAATAATAAATTAAATAGTAAATTATCCATAATACACCCCTTATGCATAAATTATAAGAAAATAATTAATAATACAGCCTAGTGCAGACTACTTTTTTGCTGTTTCAATGCCTTTAAAAGCAGCCTACACCTTTTTCAGACGGCCTTTTTTCCTCCATCCTTACTTAACTATCACCCTGTCTTTCAAAGTCTTCAACACATTCTTCACGGTGTTAATCCTGACTTCGATATTTTCCATCTCGGCTGTAAATCTTAACTTATCCGCTCCAGCCAGCCGGTATTTTTTATCTGTCTGAATCAGCAGGATGATTTCTGTCGGGTCGATTTGGTGGTGTTTGCCGAAGGTAACGGTGACGGCTTCGCTGGTGGCGTCGATGGCGTCTATGCCCAATTCTTTTGCGGCAAGCCGCAGGTGGTGGCTTTCGATGAGGGTTTTGACGGGTTGTTCGGGCAGGCCGAAGCGGTCGACGAGTTCTTCGTGTATGGCGTTGATTTGCTGCACGGTTTCGCAGACGGCGAGGCGTTTGTAGAGGACGAGCCGTTCGTGGATGTCGGGGCAGTAGCTTTCGGGCAGCAGGGCGGGGTTGTGCAGTTTGATTTCGGTGGTGATGCCCAGCGGTGCGTCGAGGTCGGGCTGGCGGCCTTTTTTGAGGTCGCGCACGGCTTGTTTGAGCATTTCGGTGTAGAGCGTGAAGCCGACCTGTATCATTTCGCCGGATTGTCCTTCGCCGAGGATTTCGCCGGCGCCGCGGATTTCCAAATCCTGCATGGCGAGGGTGAAACCTGCGCCGAGTTCGTCTGCCGCCGCGATGGCGTCGAGGCGTTTTTCTGCGTCTTTGGTGATGTATTCGGGTGTGAGCAGGTAGGCGTAGGCTTGGTGGTGGCTGCGGCCGACGCGCCCGCGAAGCTGGTGCAGTTGCGCCAGTCCGAATTTGTCGGCGCGGTTGATGATGATGGTGTTGGCGTTGGGGATGTCGATGCCGGTTTCGATGATGGTGGAACAGAGCAACACGTTGAATCTTTGCTGCAAAAAGTCGCGCATGACTTGTTCCAGCTCGCGCTCGCGCAGTTGTCCGTGCGCTACGCCGATGCGGGCTTCGGGCAGCAGGGTTTCCAGCCGCTCGCGCATGTTTTCGATGGTATCCACTTCATTGTGCAGGAAAAATACCTGCCCGCCGCGTTTGAGTTCGCGCAATACGGCTTCGCGCACGCTGCCTTCGCTGAAGGGTTTGACAAAGGTTTTGACGGCGAGGCGGCGGCTGGGCGCGGTAGTAATCAGCGAGAAGTCGCGCAGGCCTTCGAGCGCCATGCTGAGGGTGCGCGGAATCGGTGTGGCGGTCATGGTGAGGATGTCGACATTGGCGCGCAGGCGTTTGAGCTGCTCTTTTTGGCGCACGCCGAAGCGGTGTTCTTCGTCAATGATGACTAGCCCTAAGTTTTTGAATTTTATGTCGTCCTGCACCAATTTGTGCGTGCCGATAACGATATCGACCGTGCCGTCCGCCATGCCTTCGAGCGCGGCTTTGGTGGCTTTGCTGTTGTTGAAACGCGAAAGGCTGGCGACTTTTACGGGGAAATCGGCGAAACGGTCGGCAAAGTTTTGCGCGTGCTGCTCGACCAAAAGCGTGGTCGGGGCGAGTACGGCGACTTGTTTGCCGCCCATCACCGCCACAAACGCGGCGCGCAGGGCGACTTCGGTTTTGCCGAAACCGACATCGCCGCACACGAGGCGGTCCATCGGCTTCGCCTGCGTCAAATCTTTAATCACGGCGGCGATGGCGGCGGCCTGGTCTTCGGTTTCTTCGTAGCCGAAGCCGTCGGCAAACGCCTGGTAGTCCAACTCGTTGATTTCAAACTTGTGTCCCGATTGGGCGACGCGTTGGGCGTAGAGGTTGAGCAACTCGGCGGCGGTGTCGCGCGCCTTTTCGGCGGCTTTGCGCTTCGCCTTGTTCCACGCGCCGCTGCCGAGCTTGTGCAGGGCGACATTTTCATGCGCCTGGCCGGAGTAGCGGCTGATTAAATGCAGTTGCGAAACAGGCACATAAAGCTGCGCTTCGCCCGCGTATTCGAGCAACATCATTTCGTTGGTTTCGCCGCCCAAGTCCATCGTTACCAAGCCCATATACCGCCCGATGCCGTGTTCTTCGTGAACGACGGGATCGCCGATGTTGATTTCGGCAAGGTCGCGCAACAGGCCGTCTGAAACGGCGGCGTGTTTCTTGCGGCGGTTGTGGACGCGCGAACGGGCGACGTATTGGTAGAGGTCGGATTCGGTGATGACGGCGATGGCACTTTGAGCGGCAACCGCTTTGCCCTCTCCCCAACCCTCCCCCACGGGGGAGGGAGTAGGCTGCTGTTGGATTTGCCCATGCAGACTACTTTCGACGGGGTGCAGGCTGCTTTCAGTTTTCAGGTCGTCTGAAATGGCTGCTGCATTCTGTTCCCTCTCCTGCGGGAGAGGGCTAGGGAGAGGGTTTGTTACGGCTGCGGGAAATTTGGTTTGAGCGGCAACCGTTTTGCCTTCTCCCTCGGAGGTGGGAGTGGGTTGCTGTTGGCTCGGAGAGTTCAGCCCGCCCAGTTTGAATCCGTATGCCAACGGCGCAACTGTAATCATCAGTGGCTCGTGTGCCGATAAAAAGCCCTGCCAGTCGGACACAGGTTTGGCTTTCAAACCGTTTTGCTGCAAGAAGCCGAGCATGGTTTCGCGCCGTCCCAAACTTTCGGCGCACAGCAAAATCCGCCCGTCAAAGGTCGTCTGAAAATCCTTCAATGCCTGCAAAGGCTCGTCGGATTGGCGGTTGACGGCAAGGTCGGGCAGGGTGTGTTCCTTGCCGGAAACATCGGGCAGCACTTGTCCGTAGTTTTTCAGACGACCTGCGAACACATCGGCAGAGAGATACAAATGCTGTGGAAGCAAAGGCGGATAAGTTTCGTCGCCCTGCGCCATGGAGTAACGCGATTTGACATCGCTCCAAAAGCGGTTGGCTTCGGCGTGAACGTCGCCCAAAGAGACAAACAGCGCATCTTCGCCGACGTAATCAAACAGCGTTTCCAGCTCGTTTTCAAAAAACAGCGGCAGATAATATTCCACGCCTGCGCCGAAATGGCCGTTGCTGACGGCTTTGTACACAGCGGCATCGTTCGGATTACCATCGACTTCCTCGCGGAAGCGGCTGCGGAAGATTTTTTGCGCCTCGCTGTCGGTGGGGAATTCGTGCGCCGGCAGCAGGCGGATTTCGGAAACGGGGGAAATGGTGCGCTGCGTGTCGGTGTCAAACGTTTTAATGCTGTCGATTTCATCGTCGAACAAATCGATGCGGTAAGGCATCTCGCTGCCCATCGGGAACAAATCGACAATACCGCCGCGCACGGCAAACTCGCCCGCCGCCACGACATGGGAAACATGGTTGTAACCAGCATCCACCAAATCGCTTTTCAGACGGCCTATATCCAGAGTCTGCCCCGTTTTCAGCCAGAACGTGCGCCCCGCCAGAAACGGCACGGGCGGCAGCTTCTGCATCGCTGTGGCAACCGGTACGAACAGCACGTCCGCCGCGCCGCTCTTAATCTGCCACAACGCTGACAGCCGCTCTGACACCAAATCCTGATGCGGCGAAAAACGCTCGTAAGGCAGCGTTTCCCAGTCCGGCAGGAACACCGCCGTATCGTGCGGACGGAAAAACCGCCATGCCGTCTGAAGGCGCAACGCCTGTTCCGCATCTTGGGTCAGCACGACTTTGAGCCGCTTATGCGGCAGATAACGCGCCAAAGCCAGCGGCAGCGAGCCTTGCGAAAGATTGGGCCAACGGGATTTTTCACGGGGTTTGGGGATAGGGTAGTTCATGGCGTAGGGACAATGGCTTGCGGCAGCCGGAAAAAATTTCGGGCTGCCGTGGTGGGTTGTAAAAGCGGAATTTTAGCAGATTAAAAGCGGGTATAAGGGATAGGATGGTTTGGTTGGTTTTCAGACGGCCTTTTTATGCCAGAGGGTCGTCTGAAAATGCTTGTCCGTAAAAACCGATTGAAATGGATAGACTGAATATTACGGTTTGTCCGGATAAGCCAATAACGGGCTGAAGTCCGCTTTCCAAATATCCAGTTCATGCAGTTGACCGTCGCTGTAAGAATATAGGGTTGCCAAAACCGGAATGCCGTCTTTATCGTGAAACAGGTATTCGGCGATTGGGATGATTTTTAGCGGGCGCGTTTGGTTTGTATCGCTGGAAAACAGAAAACTGCCCATCGCGCCGTCGTCGAGCGTAGTGACGCTGTTGGAAAAACGGGTTTCCAATCGGGCATATTGAGGTTTTTTGTTGGACAGAAGAAGATTCAACAAATTGGTTTCGTCTGCCGTCATCGGGCGTTTGTTCAATGGTTCAACTCCATGTATCTGCTGAAAAAGGGATTGTTCGTTCGGATGTTTTCAGACGACCTTTGGCGGCAGGAAGTTATTCTAACGGATGCAAACCGGCAAAGACAGCGGCTGCTTTTTCAGACGACATGCAAGGGTTTGTGATAAGGTATAAAACGGACCTATTTCTGGGAACGAGGTCGTCTGAAAACGGAGGGGAAGGGTATGCCGCAGCAGAAGTGCAGGCAGCAGGCATTTCAGATTTGCGTTATACTTTTCCCCGTCTGTGTACTTTACTTATGAGAAAGGCAGCAAAATTATGATCTTAGAATTCATTAAAAAACTGTTTGGCGCTACCGGTGGCGCATCGTCTTCGCCAAAACGCGGCGGCTGGAATGAGGAAGAGGGCGTGTATTACGCCAAAGGCAGCTACGATAACGCAGTAGAGTACAACAATGAGTTGATGTGCATTGCCAATTTTATGCTCTACCATATGGAAGACATGAACCAGGCAATGGACAAACGCGATTACGCCCAAGCCGAAAAAGTCCGTGTGCAGTGGATAGCCGCGATTCCCAATTACATCGCACAGGCCGATAAATTGGGTGCATACAAAGGCGATGCTTCCCTGTTGAATGCTTTGAAAAGCCATCTGCGTTTCTTTAGCGATTTGATGGAAGACGGCTATAAAAAGCTGATCCAAATCCGCGCTTCCGGCAAACACGGTTCGGAAGAAGATGAAGAGCAATTGGACGAGAACAACGAGAAAATCTTGGACAGTACCGATAAGTTCAATGAAGTGAGCGATGAGTTTTTGGAAAAATTCGAAGACGAATAAACCGTATAGGCGAATTTTGTAAAACGCTATCCTAAAACCAAAAATCCTCTAAATTCCTTACGACAGAATTTAGAGGATTTTTTTCATAAGCCGTTTTCTATAAAAACATAGAGAACCGCTGATTGTCAAAAAGGTCGTCTGAAAACCGGTATGGCGGGTTTGGCTACAAGTTTTCAGACGACCTCCGTTCAAACTGCTACACCCGCCAGTTTGCCGATCATACCCGTAACCACCAACGCCGCCACACCCCACAGGCACACGCGCAAGACGGCGGGAGCGACAGGTGCGCCGCCGAGTTTGGCGGAGGCGTAACCCAGCGCGGCGAGTCCGCATAAAGTGGTTGCCGCCAGCGTAGGGATCAGGGCGGCGGGAGCGGTCAGCGCGACCAGCAGCGGCAGTATCGCGCCGGCGCAGAACGAACCGGCGGAGGCAAGCGCGGCCTGCATGGGCTTGGCGGCGGAGGTTTCGGTGATGCCGATTTCGTCGCGGGCATGGGCGGAGAGCGCGTCGTGTTCCATCAATGCCTGTGCGACTTCGGCGGCAAGCGCGTCGGACAAACCGCGGCGGCGGTAGATTTCAGTCAGTTCTGCCAGTTCGGCATCAGGATTGGCTTCCAATTCGTAGCGTTCTTTGTGCAAGTCGGCTTTTTCCGTGTCCGACTGGCTGGATACGGAAACATATTCCCCCGCCGCCATCGAGACTGCGCCGCCAATTAGGGCGGAAACGCCCGTCAGCAGCAGGGTTTGGAAATCGGGGGCGGCGGCCGCAACGCCGGTCAGCAGTGAGGCGGTAGAAATCAGGCCGTCGTTCGCGCCCAATACGCTCGCGCGCAGCCAGTTGTTGCGGTTGCTGAAATGGCGTTCGCTGTGTTGTGAATACATGGCAGTGTTCCGGCGGTGTTTTGCGCTATGGTAGCACCGTATCGGTTTATCGGGGCGGCGTAATCATGCGTTTGCACGCTGAAAATCCGTCCACACTTGATAATCATTGTCGCTTAAACGGGTTTGTGGTATAAATCCTAGAAATTTAGCTCTAAACTCTAATAACTGCCGATTAACCGAGAATCATGATGACACACACCGAATCAAGCGCGCAGCCGTCAACTATGGACACGGCTGCTTTTTTAAAGCACATCGAATCCGCATTCCGCCGCATTTTTTCAGACGACCTCAACCTCATGCAATACCTGCCCGAAGACAAATGGCTTGCCTTGAAGCAGGCGGGTTTGCTGTTGCCCTTCCTCGACAAAAAACACGGCGGCCGCAAGGGCAGCCAGTTTGAAATCCAAGAAGTCCTGCGGATTGCGGGGCATTACGGCGTGCCCGTTACCCTGCGTACCGGCATCGAAGGCGCGCTGGTGTTGCAGCCTCTGCAAGAGTTTGGCGACGAAGCGCAAGTCGCGCAAGGTTTGGACATGGTTTTTAAAGGCGAGGGCGGCGGTTTGGGCATTACCGAACCCGAAACCTCCGGCGCGGCGATTGCCCGCGAAATGCAGTCCTACTACGAATACATCGACGAACAAACGATTTACGTCAACGCCGCGAAATATTGGCAGGGCAACTCGCAAAGCGACTTTCTCCTCGTCGCCGCCAAAGAGCGCAAAAACGGCAAACTCTCCAAAGTCATCAACCTGTTGCTCGTTCCCAAGCAATACATCCGCTACGAAGCCCTCGCATCCGAAGGCCTGCGCGCCGTCCGTTACGCCGTCAACCGCATTGATGCAGAAATGCCTGCTGCCGCCGTCATGAAACTCTCGCAGAGCGACGCCGCCGGTTTGCGCGCGTTCCAAAACATCTTTATCCGCAGCCGCCTGCAACTGATCGGCATGACGCACGGCATCATGGAATACATCATTGACAACCTGAACCGATATGTCCGCCACGACATCAAATTCGTCGATTATGAACGCCGCGAAATCCAACGCCGCCATCAGGTTTCCGAGATTCTTTACCGCTACGTCTGCCATTGCGTTTCGCCCGTTGCCCCCGTCGCCCATCAGCTGATGGAGGCAAACATCATCAAAACCCTCGCCACAGAATACACATACGCCGCCGCGCAAATGTTGCAAAAACTCTTGGGCGCAAAGGGTTTTGAACGCGGACACACCGCCAGCAATATCGCTATCGACATCCGCCCCTTCACCATCTTCGAAGGTCCGAACGATATGCTTTATGCCGAAATTTACGACCAGTTCGTCCGCGCCACCGCCGAAGAAAAAGAAGCAGGCATTAAGTTGGACAAAAACCAAACCCTGCTTGACCGTCTGCAAACCGACGCCCGCTTTGCCGCCGTTGCCCGCGACTACACTTTGCCCGAAGACATCCGCAGCTTCCTGCAGGAACGCACCTTGACCGACGCCTGTGCCTTGCAAAAAGTCTTCATCGGCAAAATCATCGCCCGACTCTTCACCTTCGTGCAGGCGGAACACGAAGACACCGCAGCCTTCCTGTTGAACGACATCCGCAAAGACATATTGGACTGCCGATATTGCGGTTGATGGTTTAAGGCAGAGAGGTCGTCTGAAATCGGTTTTCAGACGACCTTGGGCGGATTTTTATGCTTTCGATTCAAAAGCGATTTCATTGCGAAAATCAAATGAATCAAGTGCTTTAGTCATGTTCATTGACTTTCAGACGACCTCCGAGCCCATGACCCTCTCCAAACTTCCTCTTTGGCAGACTCCCGAACAAGTCTGCGACATCTTACTTGTGCTGCAGGAAAAGCAGCGCAATCGTGCGTTGTACGAACTCGTTTCCCTTTTTGATCATGAAAACCCGCAAGGTCGGACGGAAGCCGAAAGTCAGCTTGCCGCCCTGCGCCTGCTGTGGCATGACCCGCGTTTTCAAGCTTTGGAAAACATCAGACATTGGCTGCGCGATGTGCTTGGGTTGGACGAGTCAAACGGTTCATGGCTTGCGTTGCAGAGCGACATTGAAACGCTGATGGAAATGCTCCATCCCGAAACCTGCCGCACTTACGGAGAATACGGCGGTATGTTCAAAAGCGCGCAAACGCTCGAACCTTTTGTCGCCCGAATGTTCGAGCGCGATACCGAAGCCTCGCGCAGCATGGCTTGGGACTGTCTGTATTGGAACAAAGAGCTCCGCTGTTTACGCCCCGATTGGGATGAATGGTTGAAAGAAGAAATCCGAAATCTGCACGATAAATACGGCGAAAACAAATAGCCGCCGCAACTGATTCAGGTTGACTGAAAGGTATTTCTGACTTTGAGCGGCTGAAAATCAAACCCGACTGTTTTTTATAGTGGATTAACTAAATCAGGACAAGGCG